>CALFWI010000191.1 GCA_937928615.1 uncultured Saprospiraceae bacterium
TGCTGTTTTACAAACGAATCCAGCGGATACTTTAAAAAGCGAATAAGTAACACAGCTCTCTGAGCTGTGCCATTTTTCACAGCTCAGAGAGCTGTGTTACTTTAGACAACTAAAAAGCCATGTTTCAAAACTACTTAAAAACAGCCATCAGACATATTAGCCGAAATAAGGGCTATGTCTTCATCAATGTGATGGGCTTAGGGATTGCTTTGGCTTGCAGCATCGTTGCTTTTGTCAATTGGCAAGCAGGGGCCAATGCAGACAGGCAGCATAAGAATATAGATAAGATTTTTAGGGTACTTGTAAATGGAAAAGGTTATCCTCAACCAACTGCTGATATTGCGATGCCTTTAGCAACAAGGGCAGCAGCAGATATTAGTGGAGTAGCAGCAGGTGTTCGATTGGATGGTACGAGCGTGGTTATTCAGCATGGAGACGATGTTTATCATCAACGTTTATCCCTAGCAGATCCTAATTTTTTGGAGGTGTTTGATTTTGAATTATTAGATGGAGAAGCCAATGACTTATACGACCCTTCCAAAATATTTTTGTCCAATAAACAGGCAAAAAAGTATTTTGGGGAAGAACGAGCAGTAGGCAAAATATTGGTGATTAACCCAGAACATTCAACTGCTAAAACGTTTATAGTCGGTGGTGTTTTAGCAGATATTCCTGCACAATCTTCAAGTATAAAAATTGATTTTTTAACGCATATAGATTTTTTAGAAAAAGGACCCAGAAGAGATACTTTAACCCAATGGAAAAGAAGGGTAGGGACGACTTTTCTGTTGCTAGAAGACGCGGCTAAAAGTCAGGAAGTTACGGAACAATTAGCACAATATATTCCCCTTCAGAACAAAGCTAGACCTAAATATAAAAGAGATAAATACCTGTTAGAACCCATGAATACGATTTTTATGGGGAAACGAGGGGTGAGTAATAACCAACTGGGAAAGGTAGGAGAACCTGCTTTTTATTGGGCGCCTGCTTTATTGGCTTTACTAATTTTGTTGACCGCTTGTTTAAATTTTACCAATACCACTATTTCTTTTTCCAATAAACGATTAAAAGAAATGGGCGTACGCAAGGTCATGGGCGTAGGACGTAAAGAATTGATGCTGCAATTATTAGGAGAATCTTTCCTTGTTTGTTTATTAGCCACCTGTGTTGGAATTGTGCTAGTAGAATATTTGATGCCACTTTATAATCAAATGTGGGATGTCATGGAGTTAGAGTTGACCGCAGATTATTTTAATAACCCTACCTTACTTTTATTTATCCTTGGGATGTTGATTTTATCCACCTTATTAGGTGGTGGTTATGCTGCATTTTATATAAGTTCCTTCAAACCATCCGCTATTTTTCGAGGAAATACCAAGTTTGGAGGAGATAATTGGTTAGTACGTGGTTTATTAGGTTTGCAAATTGTGATTTCCCTAATAGCAATTATTGGCGGTGTTACCTTTGCGCAAAATGCGATTTTTCAGAGAGATTTTGATTTAGGGTATAATCGAAGTGAAATCATCAACGTGGAATTATATGGAGAACGAGTTTTTAATAAATTTAAAAATATCATACAAGAAAATAAGGATATTCAAGGAATTGCAGGGACTAGAAGCAATATAGGATTTGATACTTGGGATAATTATGTGGGTAAGCCAGAAGACAATAGATATGTTAATTATTTTCCTATTGGAGATAATCTTTTGGAAGTGATGGGGTTGGAAATAGTAGCAGGAAGAGCCTTTGATAAAAATTTGGAAACAGACTACCAAGAATCTGTTTTGGTGACCCAAAAAATGGTGGAAGCATCCAATTGGCAAAATCCAATTGGCAAAAAAGTGAAGCATGCCTTCCAACCTGAAAAAAGGGTCATTGGCGTGGTCGCAGATTTTTATGCCAGTTCTTTGATAAGAAATAGAAAACCTGAAGCAGGTGTTTTTCATTTTGTACCACCAACCCATTACAGAGTCATGAAAGTAAGGGTTGCATCGGATAAATTATTGGAGACTCAAAAATATTTAAAAGAAAAATGGGTGGCAAATTTTCCATTGATTCCTTTTACTAGTTATTTTCAAGATGAAGCAGTAGCCATGTCCGATATGGTTAGTCGAAATACGGCATATATTTATATTTTCTTAGCTATCATAACTATTCTACTAGCTGCAACGGGTTTGTTTTCTTTAGTGTCTTTGAATTTATTAAAGCGTGCAAAAGAAATTGCAGTCCGTAGAGTATTAGGAGCTTCCGCAGAAAGTATTAGTTATACCGTTAATAAACATTACTTCTTTGTTTTTTTAATAAGTGCTTTTATAGGTGCTTTTATAGGTGGATGGTTTTCTAGTTTTTTAATTGATAAATTATTTTCTGTTTATCAAGGGGTTAGCACTAATGTGATTATTTTATCTGTCATCAGTATTTTTATTATTGGTGTCTTGACGATTGGCGGAAAACTTTTTAGCGTTTTACGAACCAATCCTGCGGAGATTTTAAAAAGTGAATAAGTAGCATAACTCTCTGAGCTGTGTCATTTTTCACAGCTCAGAGAGCTATGTTGCTTTATATAATTAAAAGCATGTTTCAAAATTATTTAAAAATAGCCTTTAGACACATTCGCCGAAATAAAGGCTATGTCTTTATCAATGTGGCGGGGTTAGGTGTTGCTTTGGCAATAAGCATCATTGCTTTTGTCAATTGGCAACAAGGACAAACGGCTGATAAATATCACGAAAATTATGACGATTTATATCAAGTAATTGTGAATTGTGTGGGCATGAATCGACCTACCGCAGATGTTTTGGGGGCTTTAGTAACTCGGGCAGAAGGGGAGGTAAGTGGCATTAAAGCAGGCATTCGCTGGACGAATAAAGGCGTAACGATTAAACACGATAAATCGGTTTTTCGAGAAAGATTAAGTATAGCGGATGGTAATTTTATGGATGCCTTTACCTTTTCGTTGATTGATGGAGATAAAAATGCGATGAAAGACCCATCCAAAATATTTCTGACCCAAGAAAAAGCCAAAAAATACTTTGGAGATAAGAATCCTATTGGAGAAGCATTAATTATCAATGCAGGAGAAGTAGACCAAAAAATATTAACGATTGCAGGAGTCGTGGCAAATATTCCAAGAAACTCTAGTATTCGCTTTGATTTTTTGACTAATATTGACTTTTTAGCGCAAGGACCTGAACCTTATGATTTATCTAGTTGGGATTATTCTATGGATGCTTCCTTTATTTTATTGGATAAAGGGGTCACGCCAGAAAATATAGTCGCACAATTAAATGGGTATTTGCCAGAAATCAATAATGCCAACGAATGGAGGACAAGAGTCAACTATATCTTGCAACCCATGAGTGCCGTTTATTTGAAAACCAATACGGTGAATAATAACCGTTTGAATGGTGTGCCTAATAATGCTTTATTTTGGTTACCTGGTGTTTTGGCATTTTTGATACTCTTAACTGCTTGTTTAAATTTTACGAATACGACCATCTCTTTTTCTAATAAACGACTAAAAGAAATGGGCGTACGAAAAGTGATGGGAGGCGCTAGACGGCAGTTAATGACGCAATTATTAGGAGAATCTCTGGTTATTTGTATGTTAGCTTTATTAGTTGGTGTTATTATAGCAGAATATTTATTACCTATCCACAATAATATGTGGGACTTTTTAGGCATAGAAGCCGCCTTAGATTATTTTAATAATCTTGGTTTGCTACTATTTCTAATAGGCGTCGTATTTTTTACCACCCTACTTGGTGGCGCTTATCCTGCCTTTTATATTAGCGCTTTTCGCCCTTCTTCCATTTTTAGAGGAAATACTAAATTTGGTGGAGATACTTGGCTGATAAGAAGTTTGTTAGGCATGCAAGTAGCAATCTCCTTATTGACGATGGTGGGCGGCATTGCTTTTATGAAAAATGCGGACTATCAAAAAGAGTTTGATTTAGGCTATAATTATGAAAGTATTATCAATGTGTCCTTGAAGGGAGAATTAGCTTTTAATAAATTTAAAAATGCCATTTCGGAAAACCCACATATTTTGGGCGTGGCAGGTGCTAGAAATAATTTAGGATTTAGCAGTTGGTCAACGAACCTAGGCAAACCAGAGGATAATCGAGATGTGCAAACGCACTTAGTAGGAGAGCAGTTTTTGGAGGTCATGGATTTGAATTTGTTAGAGGGGCGAACTTTTGATAAAAATTTAGAAACAGATTATACGGAATCTGTTTTAATCACTCAAAAGTTAGCCGAGGAAGAACAATGGGAAAGTGTTATTGGGAAACGAGTCGAAACTTATGGTTCGACCAAAACCGTCATAGGCGTTGTGGAAGATTTTTACCCTCAAACTTTTTTTAGCAAACCGCTAGCGAGTGTCTTTCATTTTGAAAAACCAGAGCGGTATCAAGTGATGAAAATAAAAGTAACGCCAAGTCAATTAATCACCACCAATAAATTTTTAAAAGAAAAGTGGGGGACGGTATTTCCCTTGACCCCTTTTGAAAGTTTTTACCAAGATGAAACCATGGCTACTGCGCTAATGATTACAGAAGGAGGGGCTAAACTCTATCTGTTTTTAGCCATAATCGCTGTATTTTTAGCTATTACAGGTTTATATTCCTTAGTTTCTATGAATGTACAAAAACGAGCTAAAGAAATAGCGATTCGACGAGTATTAGGCGCAAGTGTAGAAAATATCACCTATATTTTAAATAAAAATTATTTTCTAATTTTTGCAATAGGTGGAATAATCGGTGCCTATTTAGGTGGACAATTTGCCACTTATGCCTTAAATTTAGCTTTTGAAGTGTTTCTACAAGCGAATAATAGTGCTGCTATGTTAGCTGTTTTAGGAACTTGTTTTATTGGCGCACTGACCATTGGTTCTAAACTATTTACGGTGTTGCGAACGAATCCAGCGGAGACATTAAAAAGTGAGTAACACAGCTCTCTGAGCTGTGAAAAGGTAAAAGGTAACACAGCTCTCTGAGCTGTGAAAAGGTAAAAGGTAACACAGCTCTCTGAGCTGTGAAAAGGTAAAAGATAACACAGCTCTCTGAGCTGTGAAAAAGTAAAAGGTAACACAGCTCTCTGAACTGTGAAAAGGTAAAAGATAGCATAGTTAAGAAAGCTATGTTCCTAATACATTAATTTATAACAAGAAAAAATTATTTAGTGATGGATTCCGAGTCACAATAACTCATCACTTATCACTCATAACTAATTTACATGATTCAACTAAAAAACATTGAGAAATACTATAAGTCTGGTTTTAGCAAAACTTACATCCTCAAAAACGTTGATTTAACCATCCAAGAAGGAGAGTTTGTAACGATTATGGGCCCAAGTGGAGCAGGTAAATCTACGTTGCTAAATATTCTAGGCATGTTAGAAGACCCAACGGATGGCGAATATTATTTCTTTGATGAACCTGTGCATAAACTAAGAGAAAGAAAGCGAAATGATATTCATAAGCACTACATGGGTTTCGTTTTTCAAGCCTATCATTTGATTGATGAATTGACGGTTTATGAAAACATCGAAACGCCGCTTTTATATCGAAAAGTAAAATCTAAAGACCGCCAAAGTATGGTGGCAGAAGTCTTGGACCGCTTTAATATGGTGGCTAAAAAAGACTTATTTCCGAACCAATTATCTGGTGGTCAACAGCAACTAGTCGGTATTGCTAGAGCGATTATCAGCAAGCCGAAATTAATTCTAGCGGATGAACCAACGGGTAATTTGCACACCAAACAAGGCGAAGAGATTATGGAATTATTCAAGAAATTGAATGAAGAAGATGGCGTGACGATTGTGCAAGTAACTCACTCCGAAAAGAATGCCCAATATGGTCAAC
>CALFWI010000192.1 GCA_937928615.1 uncultured Saprospiraceae bacterium
AGTTCATCGTTTTCTATATCGTTCATTCAATATCTTAACATCATACTTTTCATCCCCTTCATATCTTGGCGCATATTTATCAAAGGCGGCTTTTATTTGCTCGTATTCCTCGGTAATACGTACCATATTATAGGAATGACCAACTAAATAAAATTGTTCTGCTTTCATTTGAGGTAATAGTTTATCCGCAAATTCATCAGGAGACATCCCTCCTTTCATAAATTTTTCAGGGCCTATTTCGGTAAAAACAAAACCAGGGATAATAATACCCACCTTCATAAAATCAGGCGCTTCATCTCTTAAGGATTTAGTCAATCCCAAGATGGCACATTTGCCAGAAATATAATGCGCATTAATCACCGCATTAAAAAAGCTATTTTCTGAGCCGACATTATAAATGGCACAAGGGGTACCTGCTGCTATCATTTGTTTACCAAAGACTCGAATACCTGTCCAAACACCAAAGTAATTTACGTTTAATAAATCCATTATTTCGGCTTGACTAATGTCAAAAATGGATTTTCGAACGCCGCTAATACCTGCATTATTGACCAAAACATCTACACTGCCATACAGGATTCTAGTAGATTGCTCCAATTCAATAAGGTCTGTTTCTTTGGTTACATCGCAGATTTGATAGGAAGCAGTTACGCCGTTTTTTTCTAAAGTTTGAACAGCTTCCTGTAAACGATTTTCTCGCAGCCCTGCAATTCTAATAATTGCGCCTTCTTGACCAAAACGTTTGGCCAATCCAAAACCAATTCCAGTTGCACCACCTGTAATAACGACTACTTTATTTTTGAAATCTTTCAAATTAGTTGAGGATTTGATAAATGAGATAAATACTGATAATCAAATTCAGCATCGCCAAAATAAAATCATTTCTAAAGATAAACAGCATTCTTTTTTGTAGTACTGGCCAAAGTGGTTGCTGTCCTTTTCGTTCTTTTAAAGCCAACGGTAAATTTCCCAAAAATTGTCCAAAATGTGCCGCAAAAAAAGTAAAAAAAAGCGCAGCATTGGTTTCCTTATCCAACTCAGGATAATGAAACCGCACTAGCGAAAAAATTGACAGTAGCATAAATGCAAAATTGAAGGCACCAATGAATTTTATCGCATGTGCGACAATCGACCGATAAGGTTCTGCTCGATTTTCTCTAATGAGTAGCAATTTTGCCGCCGATGCCGTTTTAAACCAGAAATAGTGGAACGCCATGCCAAACCATAAAATGTTTAAGGTTAAGACTAAGATAATAAAGTAAACCATGAATTTTGTATTTTGACGCTGAGAGACGCTGTTTTTAGTTATGACTTATTTATGTTTTCTTTTTTTATGTCAATAGTTACTTAAAGAAAAACATAAAAAATCAGCATCCTTCAGCGTCAAGAAATATTAGATCATTAATCATCAAGCTCTTTCAATAACACCCCCGGATTCATCACCCAATTAGGGTCAACTGTCTTTTTAGCAGCGGATAACATTTTTCCAAAAAGTGGGGTATGTTGCTGCGTATAATAAGGTCGATGGTCTTTGCCAACCGCATGATGATGCGTAATTGTTCCACCATTATCAATAATCGCTTGCGAAGCGGCTTGCTTAATCGCATCCCACTGTTCTAATTGTTGCCCTTTTTTGCCTTTGGCTATCACGGTAAAATAAGGCGCTGGACCATCAGGGTAAATATGCGTGAATCGACAAGTGACCGTTCCAACACCACAATATTTATTCACCGCATCTTGAGTGGCTTTTTTTACATTTTTATAAAAAGTAGGATATTGGTCCCAAGTAACCGCTGTTTCAAACGTGTCCATCACTAAGCCCAATTTGACACATTCGTCTCGTAAATAAGGGGCTGCCAGAAAAGAACTTTTCCAAGCATCTCCTTTAGAACTTCTAGTTGTTGCCGTCACTCTTTCTTCGTCCCAGGTGCCGCCGTGTTCCTTGCATAAAGCCAATGCTTCGTGCATGAAATAAGTCACGTCTCTTTGATGCGATTCAAAACCGACAATTAATATAGAAGATTTTCCATCTCCTAAGCCTGAACCAAAAGCCTCCATGGCATCAATTAAGCGAGCATTGGAAGGATTTAAACCCGATTGCGCCAAAGCCCTTGCCCCTGCTGCCCCTGCTTCAAAGGATGGAAAAGCGACCGTTATGGTCTTTTTATATTTAGGAATGGTTTGTAAACGCATCCAAGCAGAAGTAATAATGCCTAAAATACCTTCCGAACCAGCTACCAATCGTTCTTCACTCGGACCAGCACCCGAACCTGGCAGTCGTCGAGTTACTATTTTTCCTTTAGGGGTAATCATCGTCACACCTTGCACAAATTCGTCGATATGGGTATAAAGGGTTGCAAAATGACCACCTGAACGAGTAGCAATCCAACCACCTAAAGTCGAAAATTCATAACTCTGTGGATAATGTCGAAGCGTTAAGCCATGAGGTTTTAAAGCAGCATCCAAAGCAGGACCATAAATACCTCCTTGAATATGCGCAGAACGAGAAGCTTGGTCAATCTGCAAAATTTGGTCAAAATGCTTCATATCTACCGAAATCACCCCTTGATAACGAGGATTATCGGTTGGTTCTGTACCGCCACAGACACTACTTCCACCACCGAAAGGAATCAAGGAAATATCATTAGCCGTAGCAAAATCCATCAAGGCCATAATATCCGCTTCCGTTCTTGGAAAAGCCACATAATCAGGCGGATTGGGAAAAATACCTCTGACGCCTCGCCAAATATCTCGAAAGGCTTTGCCATAAGTATGACTCGCTCGGTCAAAATTTGAATTAGAACAAATAGAAACTAAATGCTTTGGTAAGGTAAATCTTGGTGCACGCAGTTGTAAGTCTGCTATTGGCACAGGTGTAACTTGCTCGAATTCCTTGATTTGAAAAAGCTGTCCAAGGGTGGTTTTATATTGATTTAAAAGTTGGTTAGGAAGTGGGTAATTCGCCCATCCCCATCCCCAATAACTGCGTTGGTTAGACATTTTGTTGTATTGTAAAGCGGATGGCTAGTCCGCATGAAAAGTACTAGATATGGATTAGCAATCCATTTTATTTTAAAAAACTGTTTGTCTCAAAGTTAGGAAAAAGTTTTATTACAAATATTGAATTTTTAAATTTTTGCCTACCTTACTCGCTTAAAGTCAATAACACCTACTCTTTATGCTGTCGTATCTACTTCTACTGGTGCTCCTATTCTTTATTATCGGAGCAGTAGGTTTATATTTAATTAGAAAAACGCCTTTTGGTTTATTGGACCCAAAAGTAGCCATTGCCTTAAAACTGATGCCCGAGCGAAAAGAAGGTATCTCTGTTACCGAACAAAGAGCGCAGATGCGAAAAATGGTGGATAAGTATAAAAAAGAAATACCCTTGCTTCGAGTAGAAAATCAAACAATATCAGCAGGAAACCAGTCTATCCCTATAAGAATTTACAGCGATTCCAAGGAAGCGAACCTACCTATTTTAATCTATTATCACGGCGGCGGTTGGGTCGTCGGAGATTTAGAAACCCATGATGGTATTTGCCGACAATTAGCTAAAGCAGCAAAAGTTTTAGTGGTGAGTGTCGCTTATCGCTTAGCTCCAGAACATCCATATCCTATTCCTTTCGACGATGCCTATAATGCTTTATTATGGATCAATGAAAATGGGCAAACCATAGGCGGAAATCCTCAAAAAATAGCGGTTAGTGGAGATAGTGCAGGCGGTAATTTAGCGGCGGCTGTTGCGTTAAAAGCTAGAGCCGAAAATGGACCAACTATTAGCTATCAAGCCTTACTTTACCCTGTAACGGATTTAAGTAAATTAACAACCCAATCGTACCAGGATTTTGAAGTGGGTTTCTTTTTAACCAGAGAGATGATGGCACAATATATTGATTACTATGTTCCAGTGGCGAATCGAAAAGAAGGATACGTTTCTCCGTTATTGGCAGAAAATTTGCATAATTTGCCGCCGACCTTAATCATTACAGCAGGATTTGACCCACTTAGAGATGAGGGCGAACAATATGGCGAACGCTTAAAAGCGGCAGGAGTTCCTACGACGATTACTCGTTATAAAGGGACTATACACGGTTTTTTTGGGTTAGAAGCATTAGGAAAAGCGGGAGTGGTCGCCATCCAAGAAGTAGGGGATAAATTAACAGCGGCTTTTAATAATTAAGGCAAATAAATTGGAATTTATAAAGCTGTTGTGCCTTGTATCCGTTGGCTATTTTTCTACAACGGACAACGGATAATCAATATAACATAGAACTAAAATAAACCACTTAATAATGAAAGATTTCAATAATAAAATAGTTTGGATAACAGGCGCATCAGACGGTATCGGCAAAGAAATGGCGATTCAAATGGCAAAAGAAGGGGCAAAAATTATTCTAACCGCTAGAAGTGTCGAGAAATTAAAGGCCGTGAAAGCTAGTCTAGCTGGAGATGGACATTTGGTCTATCCAATGGACTTATTAAAAGTGGATGCTATTCCTGCTGGGGCAATCGAAGTATTAGCCAAAATGGGTACCGTAGATATTTTAGTCAATAATGCGGGCATTTCTCAAAGGTCTTTAGCGAAAGACACTTTACTGGAAGTAGATAGAAGAATCATGGAAATCGACCATTTTGCAGTTGTGGCTTTGACGAAATCCATTTTGCCAAAAATGATGGAACAGCAAAGCGGGCATATTGTAACCATTAGTAGTGTCGCAGGAAAAATGGGGACACCGATGCGAACCGCTTATTGTGCTGCTAAACATGCCGTGATTGGTTTTATGGATGGTTTACGTGCCGAAGTGCATCATGATAATATTAAAGTAATGGTCGTCACGCCAGGTTCTGTAAAAACCAATATCTCTATCAATGCGTTAGAAGGCGATGGTAAAAAGCACAATGTGACCGACCCGCTCATTGCGAATGGCATTCCTGTGGAGGTCTGTGTGGCAAAAATTCTCAAAGGCATTAAAAAGAACACCCCTGAATTGTTGATTGCCAAAGGTAAAGCTAAATTGGCGGTCTATGCTCGGCGATTTTATCCATCTTATTTGTTCAAAGCAATGACGAAGATGCAGACGACTTAAAAAAGTAACTAGTGGTTCAATTCCTAAATAATTGATAAGTAATTTTTATAGTTGCAGGTTATTCTACGCTAAACCAGCAACCGAGTAAATCATAATAGTTATCAAAGATTTAGGAATTGTATCACTAGTAGGCAGTAGCAGTAGGCATTTAATACTACTGCTACTGTGTATTGCTATTAATTCCCTACGGTAATAGCCGTAATCTCTTGCGTTTGTTCTTCATACTGACTAATATCTATCGTCCTACCTTCATCATTGGCAGCTTTGACTGCTGCTAGCATATCATCCAATAAATGTCTATCATACATTTTTCCATTAGAAAAAACGGTATTAATCGTTTTAGTATGGCGAATGTCTAATAAAGGATTCTCCTCTAAAAGCACTAAATTAGCTTCATAGCCTACGATAATTTTTCCAGCCTTACTTTTATGAAAATTAGCGGAGTTAGTCGTAGCCGCTTTTAATATTGCTGCATTACTCATACCGATTTTTTCTAAATTAACTAATTCATTATGGAGCGAAAAACCGGGCACTTTTGCAGGGATATTTGCATCGGTACCTGCCAGTATCTTGACGTCTTTTTTAGCTAATACTTCTGCTAGAATTTGGCAGGCTTGCTCATAAGTCATCCAAAAACGCTTTTGTCCAGCTATCTGTTCTGGGGTGAGGCCTTCGGGTAGACTGTATAAATTATTATGAGGTAACCATCCAAAACCGCCTGAACCAAACTTGACCCCTTCCAACATACCCACATTGACATAATCCAATTCTGCTGCTTTCAATACATTTTCTAAGTCAAATTTTTGACCAATTAAGCCATTAATGATACCTAAGGTAGAAGTAACGCTAATATCTCTTTTAAGTAAATTATTGGCTAATGCTTCACTTTGTTGAGCTACAAATTCTAAGAATTCAGTTTCTCGTCCATTAATACGACCAAAATCTCGCCTTAAGGCATTCATCAATTCTTCAAAATGAGCTACTTCGATTTGACCACTTTCCCAAAAATCATTTAATTCAATTTCCCAAGGAATATGTCCTACGACTGGCAGTCCTAATTCCTTAGCGGTTTTGGTAGCCGCTAAATAACTTTCTTTATTTAAATGGCTGTAAATTTTCACCCCATCATATCCTTCTTTGGCAAAAGTCTGAATAGCTTCCGTTGCCTCCGTTGCATTGTCTACATTTTTGGCTTGTCGAGTCCAAGAAATAAACCATTTTTCTAAGCTATTAACCGTACCTAGTGGGGGAGAAGCAACCCATAGTTTAGGACCAATTCGACCCGCTTCAATTTCCTTTTTTAAAGCTAAACGTTCTGCGCTACCCATCATTTCTCGAACCTCTGTGACGCCATTGGCAATATAAAGTAGCAAATCATTAGGACTGTAAAATAAATGAACATGCGCATCTATTAACCCTGGAATTAAATATTTACCAGTGCCGTCTATAACGGTCGCTTCAGCTGGAACATCAAACGCATCATTGATTTGCTGGATAATTCCATTTTTAACGAATACCGTTTGTCCCTCAATGAATGCTTCACTATCAGTAGCTAGAATATTTACATTTTTAATGATGACAGCACCTGTTTCAGGTTTAAATTGAGTTACATCTACGACCTTTGTATTTGCCCCATACATTTGCTTCATGCCACTGTCTAAACCAAAATAAAGCACGATTGGCGTAATAATTAATAAAGCTAGTAAAGCAATGCCTATGTATTTAATCCATTTTTTCCAGTTCAT
>CALFWI010000193.1 GCA_937928615.1 uncultured Saprospiraceae bacterium
TCTTTTTAGAAGAAGGTTTTAGTCCCAACTGTTTCATTGCTTTAATGTTAGCTGTAATAAGCCAAGCATCAAAACCCGTAAAATTATGCTTTAAAGCATGACCAATATCTTTATAAAAGGCATTGACATCGGCAATTTGTAGGCGTTCGTCATAAGGTGGGTTCATGATGACGATTCCCCTAGCAGATTCGGGATTGAGCTTAAATATATCGCCTCGTTCCACTTCAATTTTACCATCCATATTACCTGCTAAAATATTCAATCTTGCAGCTTTTATGGCGCTAAAATCTTTGTCATAACCAAGTATTTTATAAGGAAATTTGGTGATTTTAGCATCCGCTTCTTTTTTGACTTCTTGCCAAAGCGCTCTATCAAAATCCTTATAACGCATAAAACCAAATTCCTGTCGATTAATTTGGGGCGGGATATTATTAGCATACATCGCGGCTTCCATCAAGAAAGTACCAGAACCGCACATTGGGTCGATAAAATCCCCATCTTTTTGCCAATTGGAGCTTAGGATAATTCCTGCTGCTAAGACTTCGTTAATGGGCGCTTCTCCTGTAGCCGTTCGATAGCCTCTTCTGTTCAACGTTGCTCCAGAGACATCCCACGAAAGGGTACAAACATTATCATAACTCAAATGAACATTCAGTCGATGGTCTGGATTATCTCTATCTACACTTAATCGTCTTCCATCATATTTTGTCCTAAATTGGTCAACAATGGCATCTTTGGTTTTGAGTGCTAAATATTTAGAATGCGTAATATATTTAGAACTAGTCGTTCCATTGATGGCAAAGGTGTCGGTTAAATCCATCATCTCTGTCCAATCAACTTCTCTTATTTTTTTATATAAATGATTTTCATGCTTCGTTTTAAACGTATGAAAAGGCAGGAAAATACGAAGTGCCGTCCGACATTCATAAATACAGCGATAGACCACTTTTTTATCGCCTTCAAAAGTAACGGCACGTTTGTGCAATTTTGTATCTTGACCGCCCAAAGCGGTTATTTCTTTGGCTAATATTTCTTCAAGACCAGAAAAGGTAGTAGCAGTGATTTGCATAAACAAATTTTCTCAGCATTACGAATTAAACCAGATGGCGCTTATCAGTTCATGCAATATTGTAAAGGATAAAATTACATACACTTTAATAACGCCATGGTAAAAAATGCAAAACTACACATTAAGGAAGGAATAGAAGATAGGAGTATTAAAATATTCTATAAATTTCAAAAAAATGTTATGTTTTTAAGCGTAACTACACAAAACCTACTAGGAACCAAGAGAAAGACTATATAAAATAGGAGGAATCGGGCGCCATCCTGCTGCAAACTGCCACCTATGTGCTGCTTGCGCACTAATGCGTTAAAAAGAATAAAATAGCAAAAGCTAACACGGTCAGAGTCGTACCTATCATAAAAATAAGATAACAAACTCGTAGTTGAGTGAATTTATTCCCCAAAGCTTTTCCTAGATAATATAAATCACTAATAATAGAATCATCCAATTTGGCATCATCTTCCATAATCATTTTAATGCCTGCTTTATAATCCCCAAATTTCATTTTATAGAAATTGCCATAAAAGAATAGATTGGTCGGTTTTGTTTGTATATTTTTTATAGAAGTGAGCCCTTTAGACTGAATAGGACGAGTTGCCAAAGTCGCATAAATAATAGAGGCAACACAAGTAGTAAGCAGGATAGAAGTTGGGAAAATCATCTTGGCATCATCGCCAATACTGGAGGCTAAAAGGGGAAGCGAAATGGTGATAATTAAGGCATTGATACTCAGCATAATATTCGCTTTATTGTCGGCAATGCTGGTTAAGTCAATGTGATTCCGCAAAGCTGTTTTGAACATCATTTGCGCACTTTTATTACCATTTATAGTATCTTCTAAGGGTTTTCTTTTTTTCTGCTTATTTTCTTTTTTCTTTTTTTTTTCTTTTTTGGCAGGAGTAGGGGTTATTGCTTGAGCTGCTTCTAGAGCTTTAACCACTTTTTTTCTATTTTTTGCTTTTTTTGCATCAAATAATTCACTTGCTTTTTCGGTGAAATAACTATGCCCATCCATGAATTTTAAATTCATTTCCATGAAAGCAGCATCTTCATATTCCAAATGAAGGAACGTTTTCATTTCAGACCGAAGACTAGCGATGGTCTTCATATATTTTTTTTGCCCTAAATTATTTAAGTCCGCATCTTTGATAATTCGTTGCAATAAATTTTTAGGTTCATAGACTAACTTAGTTGCATCAATCAACTCTTTTACTAAAGTTATTTGAGCGGCAGGGTAATGATGCTTAGACAAGAAATCTTCTGCAAGTGCGGAACTTACCGCTTCATGACCAGTGTAAGCTTGGACATATCCTGTATCATGCAATAAGGCGGCTAATTCCATAGCTTCCATATTGGCTGCACCTATATCATAGTGTTGTCCTAGTATTAGAGCCGTTTCCCTAACGGACATCGTGTGGTCTAGGTCATGATAATGCAAATCTATAGGTAAGTCATTCTCAAATATGTTGAGAATGTATGCTTCTGTCAATTGAATAATATTATTCCTTTTCATACTAAGTTTTCTCGAATGAAGTCCTAAATGTTATTAGGGCAGTATTTTTAATCAAAAACAGAACTAATAACTCGCAACGTGATAATTTACTTCAAAAGTTTTTGTTCCTCTCGGAATTCTATTACTTTGTTGCTGGTTTATAAATGGGGTTGCGCAATATGCATCAAATTTAAGCTTTTTTATCTTTTTTCGAAGAGAAATCTGTAGGAATCATATTGAAAGGTATTATTTCCTAAAAGAATACCGCTAAATACGACTAAAAATAGTATGAAATTAGGCCTATCAGCAAAATTACAAGTTAAGTTGTCGAAAGTATTTTGGGTAACCTTACTATGGACCATCTTCGGTGTGCTGGAGGTTTTGTATATTCATGTCTTGTCTTTTGATTTTCCATCCTTCAAAGCCTTAGCGACTTATAGTTTTCAAGATTTATTATTGGCCAACCTAATAGCGGTGTTTATTGGAGGGATGATTGCTGGGTGCATTTTAGTATTCATTTTAAGAGGCAGATTTAGAAATTCCTCTTTTATGATGTCCGTTTTTCTAAATACCTTGATTTTATTCCTGATTTTATTAGTCGTTATTGGTATCGGAACAGGGATTTACAATAGTTATCAATTAAATATTCCTTTCTTTAGTCATCAAACGTTTATAAGAGTCATCAAATCTTTCCTAAGTTATTTTTTCTTGTCCAAATTAATCCTATGGTTAATCATCATTTTTATTACCAATTTATTTTTGGATGTCAATGATAAATATGGTGCGGGGGTATTGCGACAATTAATTATGGGCAAGTACCATCATCCAAGAGAAGAAGAACGTATATTTATGTTCCTAGATATGAAAGGGTCTACAGGGATTGCAGAGCGAATTGGACATATTAAATTTTTTGAATTACTACATGATTTTTTTCGAGATATTACCGACCCTATTCTTTTTACAAATGGAAGTATCTATCAATATATTGGAGATGAAGTAATTATTGTTTGGAAAATTCCTACGGGCGTTAAAAATGCCAATTGTATTCGCTGTTTTTATAATATTAGAGAGACGATTTCTAGAAATTCGGCGGAGTATATGGAAAAATATGGCGTTATTCCTGACTTTAAAGCAGGAATTCACTGTGGAAAAGTGACCATTGGGGAAATGGGGGTATTAAAACGAGATATTGTCTTTTCTGGCGATGTGCTCAACACAACGGCTAGAATACAATCCATGTGTAACGAATTCGGGGTTAAATTATTGATGTCTAAAAGATTATTAGATAAAATAGGTATGGCACCGAATCGAATAGACACTAAAAAAATTGGCAATATTTCCCTAAAAGGCAAAAAGAAAAAAGTAGTCTTGTATACTATCGAGGAGGAGCAAACACGGGTTTAGACTTCACTTTAGTCGATTTTTTAGCCACTTTTCTTTGACCGTTTTCATACCTAATTAAAGAGGCAGTAGGGTAGCGGTTTAATAAACTTTCTTGCAAAAAGGTTTCGGCTATTTTTTTATCATTAAAATTTCCTAATAGATAACTGTAAAGCCCATTGGTCTTACGTTCTAGTACAATATTTCCATGTTGGCTAAAGATTTTATGACTGGCTGGTAAAGCAGATAAAGAGGTATAAAATTCAATTTTATAGCCAGTATAATTAGTTGGAATGGTTTGTGTTCTCGGATTGTTTTGCGCAACAGCTACCATCGTTTCTCCAAATTCAGGCTCTGACAAAATCACTTTATCCACCGAATTTTGGTCATAGGGATTCGGTAAATCCTCATTAATTTTTGGTCCAGAATTTTGAATCGAAGGGTCTACCTTGACAGTAGGCTGAAAATTGGTTAACATAGGATATAATTTCATCAATTCTTCATCCGTAGCATCTACATAATTTTCGTCTGCCAATCTTGTTGCATTCGTGATTTGTGCATAAACATCATTTTCATTGACCAGATTTGCCAATGCAACACCGTCAGGATTAACGGTCGCATTGATTTTTTTGGTATCAATCCCATATTCTGTGACGGCTCTAACAACTTCTGGCGAAGAGAGCTGTGGAGACTTCTCAACCAAGTGATTGGCGCTACGAAACATTTTAATCTTAGCAAAAACGGCTTGATGTTGAGTAGTCGATGTTACTGTGATGCTTATTTTTTGAGAAAGAAATCCTTTTTTATGAGCCTGAATGAGGTAGGTCTGACCAATGGGAAGCATGGCGGTAAAAAAACCTTCATCATTGGAGGCAGTATTGGTAATAAACTTATTCGTACTTTTTTGGGTTATTTGAATAGCTACATCTGATAAATAGCCTCGATTATCGGCTTCAAAAACATAGGCTTCTAGCGTTCTATTTTGGGCAAAGAGGAAACTAGTGGTCAATAAGATGAAAATATTTATTAATAAGAATCCAATATTTGTTTGTCTCATAATACTTATGGTGTATTTTTGCCCGATTATGCGATAGGTAGTCGATAAGTTAAGGTTAAATTATTGACAAGGAAAAAGTATTAATCCTTAATCCTCTTTTACCTTGATAGCATGACTCGAACCGTTTTTTGAGGTGAATTAGCCAAATTGTTTAAATCTAAAATTAGAGAGGAGTGTGTTGGTTGGTTCCTCACTCCTTAACCAAAAATAAGGGAATCTTATCAAAAAAGAAACTTTGAGCAAAAGAAAAGAGACTTGTTGGACTTAAAGCCGTCCTAAAATAGACAACGAACTGACAAATACAAAAAACCTTCGATTGAATCGGAGCGGGCAGGCTGTGGGGAAAGCAATTTTATCAGACAACAAATAAATAATCAGTTTAGGTAAGCCTAAACCAAAAATAGTGAAAAATAAATGGGTTTAAAAATAATCTTCTTAGGAACACCAGAATTTGCCGTTCCATCTTTAAAAATATTAATTGAGCATGGTTATGAGGTAGTGGGTGTGATTACCGCAACTGATAAACTAGGTGGTCGAGGGAAGAAAAAATTAATTCAATCAGCGGTTAAAAAATATGCCGTAGAACAGGGATTAAAAGTATTGCAGCCTAAAAATTTGAAAAACCCCGAATTTGTCGAAGAAGTACGAGCTTTGGGGGCAGATTTACAAGTAGTGGTGGCCTTTAGAATGTTACCAAGAGTTATCTGGAGTATGCCAAGACTCGGTACGATGAATTTACATGGTTCCTTATTACCTAAATATAGAGGCGCAGCACCCATTAATTGGGCGGTTATAAAGGGCGAAAAAGAAACAGGCGTTACGACCTTTTTATTAAAGCAGAAAATTGATACAGGGGATATTTTACAACAAAAATCCCTAGCGATTGGTGAAAATGAAACAACAGGAGAAGTTTATAATCGAATGATGGAAATGGGGGCGGGTGTATTACTAGCATCTGTAAAGGTTTTGGAAAGCGGGAAGTATCAACTTTTACCTCAAAACAATGAGATGGCGACTAAGGCACCTAAAATTTTCCATGAAACTTGTGAAATAGATTTTATTCAACCGACCCAAAAAGTACACGATTTTATTAGAGGTTTAAGCCCATATCCTACCGCTTGGACCACATTAGACGATAAAAAATTAAAAATTTTCCACACTAAAAAAGAAGTAATTGACCATGATGAGGAGCCAGGGAAATTCTTTACAGATAACAAAAAATATTTAAAAATAAGTACCATTGATGGGTATATATTGCTGGAAGAACTACAATTAGCAGGTAAAAAACGGATGGATGTCAAAGCTTTTTTAAATGGGTATAAATTGGAGGACGCTTAAAATTGAAACGAATAAATCTAAGAATCGTCAATAATAGCAATAAATCTATTTTACGATAGGGCTTTGACACTCGAATTACAATTTTCTTTAGTACCTTTGCCTTTCTAATCATCAACATTGAACAAAGTTTACT
>CALFWI010000194.1 GCA_937928615.1 uncultured Saprospiraceae bacterium
CTGTGATTTCTTTTTTAAGTCGATTGAAAAAGCTTGTAATTTTTTAATTAATTTACACCAAACATACATCAATCCGTATGCCATGCCATTTTTTAAGTCAAATCTGCTGAAACGAATCAAATACTAGTGTCATTTTGTCATTAGTGTTTGGTTTTGGCTGACTTTTTGTCACTTTTGATTTGGGTTAAATAAAATCAACCATTAAATATTTATCATGAAACCTTTTATTTGCTATTGTTTATTTTTAGTACTGACTCCTTTTTGCATTCATGCTCAAGTTATCACAGGACAACAATTATTGGAAAAGAGTATTCAATACCATGATCCAAAAGATAAATGGGATAGCTTTAAAGGCACATTAGAGCTAACTGAAACACGCCCAAATGGAGCTGACCGAAAAAGCAGCTTAAAATTGGATAATAAAAAAAGCTATTTTCACCTAGCTCAAAATAGAGATGGTTATAGCATAGAGAAGATGGTTGAGCAAGACAACTGTACCTATAAAGTAAATGGCTCGACAGCTGTTCCCGATAGTTTGGTACAGAAATTCAGATTGACCTGTCCGCAATTACAGAGCATTAGAAATTACTATGTTTATTTATGGGGAATGCCAATGAAATTAAAAGACCACGGGACAAAGATTCACGAAAAAGTCAGTATGACTACTTTTCAAGGGGCTGATGTTTTAGCAATGAAAGTCACTTATGATAAAACAGTTGGGGAAGATATTTGGTACTTTTATTTTAAGCCTAAAACTTATGCCTTGGTTGGGTATCGTTTTTATCATGATGAAACGGCCAATGATGGAGAGTATATCCCTTTAGTCGGAGAGGAAATGATTAATGGCATCCGATTTCCAAAAACTAGGACTTGGTATGTTAATAAAGATAACCGATTATTGGGCGCTGATATTTTGGAAGGGAAGTAGAAATAATTATCTGTTGCGAATCCATCCGTTGCCTAAAACTTTCTAATTGGCAACGGATGTATTGGCAACGGATTTGACGAACTAGAGGCGTGTAATAATAAGTTTATTTATTGACCTAGTGTTTCTGTAAATCCTCAATGCTTCAACTGAGTTCGTTAAACTATACTCTTAAAAAACTCCGTGTGCTTTATGAACTCTGTTCCTCCTCCGATTTGCAATACGGGACAAGCTGTGGTGAACAACAGTCTTTTGAGTACTTATGTATTTTTTAGGTGATAGGTTTATCAATCCGTTAAACTGGTACACCGACATTTAAAACACCTTCTAAAAAAGTCGCATAATTTTCAAAATCCTTTAATACTAATTGAGTACCCAATTTTTCTAGAAATTCAATATCTCCTTTTCTCCGAATACCAATTAAGGGCAAGCCCATATTTCGAGTAGTTGTTACATCCCAAATGGCGTCCCCCACATAAACTATCCTATTAAATTCGCCGTGTTGTGCCTTTGCTTTAGCTATCGTTTCATTAGTGATATCTTCTCTAGTCACTTTACCATCTGCGCCTGTAATGATTAATTTATCGACGGGAATGTTTACAAAATTTAACTTGACGATAGCGGGAGCTTTCCAACCTCCTGTAGCTATTCCAATGACAAAACGCTCGTCTTTTAGCAGCTTATCAATAGTTTGCTTAGCATAAGGTACTTCCTTGAATTCGGTAGGTGCTTGCGCTCTGCTTTTAATAATATTGGTGACAAATTGTTGTCGAAAATTTTCTTCCTCTGCTTCGTCTGGAACTCTATTAAAGTGTTCTTGGATAACTGTTTTAAAAATAGTGGTATCTGAAACATGAGGATATTTCCGCCAATCAATCGTTGGAAAAGGCAGTCCATATACTGCTTGGTAAGTATCTGCAAAACACTGACTGTCTTTTTTTTCAGAGAAGACTAAAGTTCCATCTACATCAAATATTATTAAAATCATGATTGGTTAGACTAAAGCGTTTGGATATTATTTTGCTAAAAAAGAAGTACACAATAAATTTTAAAGAACTCTTAACACTTTTTTAGATTATTTTTATGTCTTAATAATATAGGTATCAAGCTCTGCTTGGTATATACAGAAATATTACTAAAACAGCAAAATACATCAAATAATCATCAAAATTAAAAACATGAGATTTTTATTAATATTAGCGATTGGCTTTTTTATACAGACTGCTTCTTTTGCGCAAGTCGATACGCAAGAAATGCAAAAGGAGATGCAAAAAGAAATGGAGAAGATGAGCATAGAGATGCAAGAACAATTAAAGCATTTCAATTTTGAAGACTTTCAAATGGATACTTTACTATTGAAGAATTTTACTTTTCCAGAAGGTTTTAATGCTGAAAATTTCATTATGCCAAATGACATTGATATGAATGAAATGATGAAAATGATGGAACGTCAAATGAGCCAAATGGATATAGAAGGTATGATGAAAATGATGGAAGAGAATATGTCTAAAATAGATTTATCCGAAATGGAGAAAATGATGGAACCATTTATGAAAGGCGAATTTTTTATGATGCCGACACCAGAAGATTTGAAAAAAGAAGGAGAGGAATTGGATAAAGAAGATGCGCCGAAAAAAGAAAAGAAAAAAAATAAGCAAAAGAAGAAAACTTATAAGATGTAGAAAAGGAGGTTATAAGTTGATGAGGTTAGGAAAGACTGTTTAGTTAACTGTGTTCGCACAAAATTTCAGGTTTGAAAATCAAGGGCTTAACTGCCTACTGTCGGTTATGAATTCGGACACCTCATCAACTTATTAAGCTTGAAAAATTTATCTCTCGATTTCTTGCCTCGCTGCTTGTAGGGAGATTCGTTGCCCATCTTTATAAGCTACAATAAAAGCACCATTAAATCCTTTCCCCAACACTTCATTTCTACTACTAAGGGCTACCTTATAATCGGTATGACTGCCAGTCAAATATTTATATAGATTCTTTTCTTTACGAACTTCTACAAATTGAATTTTGCTCCATTTTTTATTAGATGTTTCTAATTCGGCGGGAGAAGCAGCGAGTTGAATTTTGAAAATGATTTCAGGTTTTTTTATTTTAGGTAATTCAACTGCCTTTGGTGGAATCCTATTATTTACAGGCTTATTTAATATAGGTTTTTCTCTAACCATTAAACTAGTAGGTATGGCCTTTGGTGTTGCTATTGCTTGTTGAATTCTACTGCTAGGTTGCGCTATTGCTTTTTTAACAACAGGTCTAGATTGTTTAATTGGGACATGTTGTTTAGCAGGTGTGACCATGACGACTGATTGAGGTCGTAACTCCATAAGTGGAGCCGAAGTCTGTTCTTCTACTTCTAATTTATAATCAATAAATGCCTCGAAAATGGCATTGGCTATTTTGTTTTGCCCTGTATTGGTCGTTAAAAAAGCCTCTTCAGTGGCATTGGTTAAATAACCAGTTTCTATTAATACACTAGGCATTGTTGTTTCTTTTAATACGACAAATCCCGCTTGTTTAACGCCTCTACTTTTTCGATGTGCTTTTATCTTTATTTGAGTTTCTACTTTTTCGGCAAATTGAATACTTTTATCTAGAAACGCATTCTGAAACATAGATAAAAAAATATGCCCTTCATCTGAATTTGGGTCAAACCCCTGATAGTTTTTTTGATAATTGTCTTCTAATAGAATGGACTCATTCTCTCGGCGTGCTACCTCTAAATTATGTTCGGCAGTATGCAGTCCCATCACATATGTTTCTGACCCATGTACTAAATGAGCTTTATGCCCTAAAGCATTGCAATGTATGGAAATGAATAAATCTGCGTCATTTTTATTAGCAATAGCGGCTCTTTTATAGAGGGGGATAAATACATCCGTTTTGCGCGTATAAATAACGTTGATAGATGGAAATTGTCGCTCAATTGCTTGGCCAAGCTTAAGGACAACGTTTAGTGCAACGTGTTTTTCTTTCGAGGTTTTGCCGCTGCAACCAGCGTCTTTGCCACCATGTCCAGCGTCTAATACAATGGTTTTTATTCGATAACCATTAACGCTGATTTCATTATCTTTGCTTTCTTTTACGGAAAGACAATTATTATTAGATATAGTAATGATGTCCTTTGTACCATTCAAAGGAATAAACGCATAAAAAGAAAGTAGAACCGTTAGTAATAGATAAATCCGTAATGCCTTTTTCATAGTGTCTGTAGATTGCCATCGAAGTCGTGAAATAAAAGCTAAAACGTGAATCTAAGCGCCCTTTTTAAGTTTAAATTGGGATTAGACAATTCACGAGTTGTTTTTTGTAAATTTAGGTTGTTGATTGTAAGCTAAGTTTCTTATTACGCTGTTCCGTATGAACGAATCAAGCGGAGGAGATGGAAGGGGAGAACATTTAGTTTACACTTTTTTACATCGAAAAAACAAATTATATGGTTATCAATAGTAAAAATGGCGTTAATAATAGGTTATTCCTTTTTAATAACTTGTCCTTTTTACATGGTACTGATAATTTGCAAGAATAATTTACTGTTTTGTTTATCTAAAACCTCCAAGTATTATAAAATTTAGGAGTATTAATTCTTAGACAAAAGTAAAATTTTAACACAAGATAATCATTTATTCGCTTGAAGGAAACGCTTGCTTGTTTATTTTTTTTAAGTTTTGTTTGTTTTCAAACAATATATGGGCAAATAGATAGCTTGCCTAAGGACAAATCTGTTGCCCCTGACCGTGTTTTGATGCCGAAAAAAGATACTATTCCTAGCACACAAGCGCCTACTACGTCACCGACAAGCACGCCCGAACTTACTGTTAATATTTCTGAGAATGCCTTAGAAGAGAAGGTGACATTTGGGTCAAAAGATACTATGGTTTTTGATAATGCGGAAAATAAAATGCATTTGTACGGGGATGCTTTTGTCAAATACCAAGGAATCGAATTGAAAGCTGGATATATAGTGGTGGATTTAGATAGCAATATTGCAGTGGCACAAACACATTTCGATAGCATTGGACAAGTAGCGGGAAAACCAGCATTTACGGATGGGGCACAAAACTTTGAAGCGAATAAAATGCGCTATAATTTTAAATCGCAGAAAGGATTGGTTTTTGGCGTGTCCACAACTCAAAGTAATTTATTTTTAACAGGAACAAAAACTAAATTTGTTTCTAAAGAAGTCCGAATTAAAGATTCTCTTACTACTGAAAATATTTTATATAATAGAAAAGCTATTTTTTCGACTTGTGATTTGCCGCATCCACATTACGGCATTAGAAGTGGCAAACAAAAAGTGATTGCCAATAAAGTAGTAGTTGCAGGCCCTTCTAATCTAGAAATTGGCGGTATTCCTTTGCCTATTGTTTTACCTTTTGCCGTCTTTCCGCTCAAACAATTTAAAAGTTCAGGGCTCATCTTTCCTCAAGGCTACGAGTATTCTCCGCAATGGGGATTTGGTTTGGATGGTGTCGGTTGGTATTTTCCAATTAATGACTATATCGACCTTCGAACTACTGCACAAATTTATTGGCATGGGACCTGGGGAATTACTGCGGATTCAAGATACCGAAAGCGGTATAAGTATAATGGTAATTTTAATTTATCTTATTCTAGTAGAAAAAGTGTAGGTGATCCTGATCGAACTAAATCTTATGCTATTCGATGGAGTCATAACCAAGATAGTAAAGCTCATCCTACTCGCCAATTGAGTGGTAATGTAAATATTCAAGGAAACGGTTTTCAGCGAGTCAATAATAATGATGCTCGTAGTGTTTTGCAGAATACGCTTTCTTCCAATGTTTCTTTTAGCCAACGTTTTCCCGGTAAGCCATTTCGTTTATCTGCCAACATGAGTCACTCTCAAAACACGCAAACCAATAAAGTGAATATTAGTTTGCCAACCCTTAATTTTCAAATGGATAGAGTGTATCCTTTCAAGAAAGAAGGAAGTAGTGGCAATAAAGAAAAATGGTACGAGAAAGTGTCTGTTCGGTATAATGCACAAGCTCAAAATAAATTTGTGGCGACGGATACTACCCTATTTTCTCAACAGACCATAGATGATGCTCGATTTGGTTTTAGGCATGATGTAAGCACGGATTTGAATTTTAATTTATTAAAATACATCAATGTTTCACCCAATGCTCGTTTAGAAGAAGTTTGGAATTTTCATACCATTCGCAAAAACTTTGATCCGACTTTAGAAACAGCATTGGATACGGCAGAAAATATATTAGATACGATTGGATATGGTTCCATCTTAACAGATACTGTTTTTGGAGCGGCGCCATTTAGAGAATTTACAACGGGGGTATCTTTTAATACTATATTATATGGAACGGTACAATTTAAGAAAGGGAGACTAAAGGGAATTCGACATACGGTTAAACCTAGTGTCTCTTTCAATTATATTCCAGCTTATATTAAAACGGACGGTTTTTTCCGTAGTGGAGTGGATACGGTGGATACAGATGTTCGAGATGAATTTAACACTCGGTCAACCTATAATCTTTTTCAAGGGGGCGTATATGGTACGCCTAATTCCGGTAAAAGACAAATGTTGATGAATTATTCCTTGAATAATATCTTTGAAGCAAAGTATTATTCAAAGAAGGATTCTATTGATAAGAAAATAAAAATATTTGATAATATTAGAATCGGCGGAAACTATAATTTTGCGGCAGATTCACTTAATTTTAGTACAGTTAGTGGAGGGGCAACTACTCGACTTTTTAAAGGAATGACAACTGTTAGCATTTCTGCGAGCTGGGACCCTTATGCGGTCAATGCCAATAACCAACGAGTTAATAAATTTTATTGGCGAGAAAATGGGAAGCCATTAAGATTTCTACAATCAAATTTTCGATTTAACACCAGAATGTCAGTAAGTACTTTAAAAAAATTATTTAAAAAAGAAAATTCAACGACGAGTACGAGTCGTAGCAGTAACAATCGCTCTTCTCAGGGAAGAAATCAAAGTCGTACCAGTGGACAAAGTGAACCACCTCAACCCCAAGATGGTTTTCTGAAATTCCTGGAAGGATTTAATTTAAATCACTCTTTAGTATTTAATGCAGCTAAGGATGCTACTCAACAAACAAATTGGGACGTTAGGACGCATTCTATAAATGTAACGGTTCAGCAGATTAAACTCACAGAGAATTGGGGCATAGGTATTGGTAATATTGGTTATGATTTTAAGAATAAACGAACGACTTACCCCGACTTAAGAATTACTCGAGATTTACATTGCTGGGAAGCCTTTTTCTCTTGGCAACCACAGCGAGGGACTTACTATTTTACCATTAAAGTCAAGAATGCACCACTGGATGCACTAAAAATTCCTTATAGTAAAAATAATGCAGATGCTTTTGGTGGATTTTAATCTTTGTAAGTAGTGTGATACAAATAGGTCATTATCTTATATTTATTTTGATGAGCAACTTGTTCAGTACCGTAATTTAGTTTTACTACTTATACAATTCATAAATTTTTGATAATTATTAGAATTTATTGAATTGCTAGTTGTAGGTTGCTAGCTATTCTAGAACAATTAGTAACTATAAAAAATTATTTATGAATTAGTTCACTATATAAGAATCCCCTTCCTTCAATTCTCAGAATTTCTTGCCAGATAGGAACCTTTTAATCACCTCTATTTGTTAAGTATTTATATGTTTTTTTCATTTATCATATTATTTGTGACTTTCAATTTATACTAAAAAATAGGGTTACATTTGTTAGATAAAATAATTTATACAAAAAATAAAAATATTTAATCAGCTTGCTAAAATTAGACATTCCTTAAACCTGATTAATATTACAAAAATTTATACTTCCCTCATTACACCTATCTCAATTATTTTTAGTTATTTAAATATTTATAAAACACTAATAGATAAGTTTCGTAAGAAGATGGCGACTATTTTTTTAAAGTATTTTTATGATTTTTTAAGGGAAAAAGAAATACTTTTTAAAACAAAAGCCTGATAAAGAACGTTTTATGTATTTTTGGCAAGGTTTTTGATAAAAAAGTCGTTCCAAAGCTGGATATTCTGCTATAAAAAGGCTTATATTGCAAGAAGTTAAGGTGGTTAAAAGAAACATTGAATTGATACTTTCCTATACAATCACTATTTTATACAAATGTTATCTAGCTAATAATTCTAAAATTTTTCCCCTTTTTTTGAGATAAAGATAAACGGCGCAAACCTAAAGATACAGCAACAAACATGGCAAATCCGTTATTAAAACAGAGTTTAAGTCAGAAACTCCTTCAAAAGCTATCCCCACAACAGATTCAATTAATGAAACTGTTGCAGATTCCTACGGCCACTTTAGACCAAAGAATCAAGGAGGAGTTAGAAGCGAATCCGGCTTTAGAAGAGTCAGAAGATCAGGAAGAAGTAATTGATGTAGAAGAGCAAGTCGAGGATAATTATGGTAACGGAGAAACAAAAGATGTGGATACGGAACCAGAACCAGAGGCAAGCAAAGATGAAGAATTTGAGTTAGATGATTATTTAACAGAGTATATTGAAGATGATCCTTCTTCTTATAAATTAAGAAGTGATAACTACAATCTTGAAGAAGAAGATAAATCTATTCCTATTGCTGTAGAAAATTCTTTCCATGAATCTTTGGAGACACAGCTAGGTTTATTGAATTTGGAAGATGAAAGAGCTTATAAGGTAGCGGAACAAATTATTGGTAGTATTGATGACGATGGTTATCTAAGAAGAGAACCTATCGCTATTATTGATGATTTAATGTTTTCGCAAAATATTACGACTTCTGAAGAAGAAATTAATAGCCTTCTAGAAAAAGTTCAAAAATTTGAACCTGCAGGAATAGGTGCAAGAGATTTACAAGAATGCCTTAAAATTCAACTAGAGAGTAAATTAGAGGATAAAGATTTATCGACTATTGAACGAAAGGCGATTACCAATGGCTTAAAAATTATTACGACTTATTTTGACCAATTCTCTAAGAAACACTACATCAAATTAAAGCGACAATTGGGCGTTAATGATGAGGATTTAAAATATGCAATAGATGAAATTCTAAAGCTAAATCCTAAACCTGCTAGTGGACATAATGGTGGTGGGAATAGAAAAAATCTACATTATATTGTCCCTGATTTTATTATTGTCAATAGAGATGGTGAATTAGATTTAACCTTGAATTCTAGAAATGCACCAGACTTAAGAATCAATGATCAGTATAAAGATATGTTGACTTCTTATAAGATTAACCAGAAGGGAAAAAGGGCGAATCGACAAGAGAAAGAGGCCGTAATGTTTATTAAGCAGAAAATAGATTCTGCTAAGTGGTTTATTGATGCAATTCGTCAACGTCAGCAAACGATGTATCGTACCATGTATGCGATTTTACAATATCAATATGATTTCTTTTTATCAGGTGACCAGAAAACTTTGCGTCCCATGATTTTAAAAGATATTGCGGAGATTACAGGCTTAGATATTTCGACGGTTTCAAGAGTTGCTAATAGTAAATTTGTACAAACAGAATTTGGTACGAAACGCTTGAAAGATTTCTTCTCTGAATCTTTGATGACCAAAAATGGAGAAGAAGTTTCTACGCTAGAAGTGAAGAAAATTTTGATGGATATTATTAGTGCAGAGCATAAACGGAAGCCGCTTTCTGACGAAAAATTAAAAAATATGCTACGAGAAAAAGGGTATAATATTGCCCGAAGAACGGTAGCTAAATATAGAGAACAACTTAATATTCCTGTTGCTCGACTACGAAAGGAATTATAAAACTCACGAAAAAAAATAAAAAAAGGTGATGCTCG
>CALFWI010000195.1 GCA_937928615.1 uncultured Saprospiraceae bacterium
GCCACTTTTTCCTTTTTTCGGAGCAGGCAATTGTTGGTCAATGACCAAAGAACGAGCGAAATTTTTAGAGATAGTTTGCACCATAAAGCTGTTTTAAATTTGTTGGACAAGATAGTAATTAATCTTACCTTCGGGAAATTATTTTTAGGTGCCCTACGAGTATTTTTAAAATCTTGGCGTACCTAATAGTAAAATGAGTGTGTTACATTTTAATGGAATTGCACTCAAATAAAATTTTATTAACGGCAAAAGATTTCAATTCATTTTTTATGGTGACGAAGCTACGCTCCTTTCTGGAAAGTTTGAATTAATTATTCCTACAGACGGAGTCAGAGCGATGCTCTTTAGACCTTTTTTAAGGAGCATCGCTCCGAAACTGTCTGTAGAAATTGCTGAATTTTCAGTTTCTCCTTAAGGAGCGTAGCTTCGACACGATATAGCTATTTTTGCGGTTAATAAAATTTTAATCCATCATTTGATAAAGAACAAAATTTTAATCAAACAAAATGCAACAACCAACTCAACTACTTTTCATCCTACTATTAACGATTTTCACTGCCTGCCAATCTACGCCCAAAGGAGCAATAGCAGATGTCATTTATCATAATGGAAATGTTATTACGATGGAAGGTGCAACAGCAAAAGCCACTTCTGTTGCCGTTAAAAATGGTAAAATACTCGCGGTTAGTGAAAATTCTTTAATAGCTACACATCAAGGCGATGCCACGAAAGTGATTGATTTAAGTGGCAAAACAATGTTACCAGGATTTATTGATGCTCATAGTCACTTGGCAATGATGATGCCTTTATTAGCGCAAGCCAATATATCTTCTCCGCCTGTTAGTGATGTCAAGAATATTGGAGACATTGTTCGAAAATTAAAAACTTACCAAGAAAAAAATAGTATTGCTAAAGGAGAATGGATTGTTGGTTGGGGCTATGACCCTGATTTGTTGGATGAAAATAGACACCCTAATAAATTAGATTTAGATGAAGCATTTCCTAATAATCCTGTATTCTTAATGCATGCTTCTGGGCATATGGCAGTCGTCAATAGTGTAACTTTAGCTAAATTAGGCATTGATGAAAATACAAAAGACCCAGCAGGTGGGGTAATTGTTCGTTTCCCCAATTCAAATGAACCAACTGGTTTAGTACAAGAAACGGCACTCTATCCGATTAGAAAAGCCTTACCCACGCCTACCCCAGCAGAAGCCATGGTTTTATTAGAATCTGTACAAAATTTATATGCCTCTCATGGAATAACGACCGCCCAAGAAGGATTTGCTGATTATAAAACCTATCAGTTGTTAGCAAAGGCCGCCAAAGCTGGAAGACTGAAATTAGATATTGAAGTATTAGCAGGTTTTTTAGATATGAAAGATTATTTCACCAATCATTTAGCCGAATTTGGGAAACGTAAAAATAGACTTCGACTAGCTGGTTTAAAAATAGTTTCGGATGGTTCACCGCAAGGGAAAACGGCTTTTTTCAGCAAACCTTATTTAACAGAAGTCCCTGGTTGTGCGCATGATTGCAAAGGCTTTCCAAATTTAACCAAAGCCCAATTAGGCGGCCTCATGAAGCAATGTTATGAGGCAGGCGTCCAAGTATATACCCATGCCAATGGAGATGGAGCTATTGATTTATTTTTGGAAACGCACCAATCTGTGATAGACTCCATGGCTACGGTACCGAAAGATTTAAGAAGTGTCATTATTCATTCGCAATTTGTCCGTCCTGACCAATTGGAATTATACAAAAAGTATGCGATGGTACCTGCTTACTTTACCAATCACGCCTTCTTTTGGGGCGATACGCATTTAGCCAATTTGGGAGAGGCACGTGCTTCTTTTTTAAGCCCGATGAAAACAACCATGGATATGGGGATTGTCTGTACCAATCATACCGATTTTGCGGTAACCCCCATCGACCAATTATTTTTATTATGGACTGCTGTTAATCGAACCACTCGAAGCGGTAAAGTATTAGGACCAGCAGAACGATTAACGCCTTATGAAGGCTTAAAAGCGATTACGATTAACTCCGCTTATCAACATAAACAAGAGCATTTAAAAGGGTCTATTAAAGTAGGAAAATTAGCAGATTTGGTGATTCTAGCAGAGAATCCTTTGACCATTGCCGTTGATAAACTAAAAGATATGACGGTACTGGAAACGATTAAGGAAGGGGAGGTCATTTATCAGAGAACGGAAGCTGCTAATTAGACGGTGAGGTAAAATTCCTTGTTTTTTGGACATGAGTAAATCTAACCTACCTACCAGCAGGCAGGAAGCATACATCATACATCCATCTAATAGCAGTATTGATAAGTAATTTTTATAGTTCAGAAAAACGAAAAAAATAACCTGAGTAAATCTGTGGGGGTCTGGAAATTCGTGGGGAATGGCTAATAGCGTTTCCCCACGAATTTTCAGCCCCCACGGATTATTGGATTTAAAGCTACTAAGTTTTTTGCGTAGGTTATTTTTTGCCAAATCCTTTACCTAATTGCAGCTCAACAAATTATTACAGTTATCAAATATATACGCTACCTCTAGTTTTTACGAGACAGATTTATGATTTCTCTTCCAACCAATCCTCAATTACTTTCACCATCTCCTTCGTAGCGGTTCGAGGCCAATTAATATGCGATAATTTTGAGGTAGTTGCTACTTTAGTCAAAGTAGGAGTCGTCAAGGCAGTCGTGTTTTTAAATTTCTGATATAAATTAGCAATCGCTGCTTTAGGCGCCATTAAATCTCCTTCAATATCAATCGCTAAAACGGGGATTGCTGCCATTTCCATCGCTTTTTCATAATCAAAATCGTCGCCTATCACTTGATAGTTTCCTGTTTGTCCTGTGTAGCCCCACTCTTGCATTTGTCTGGGTGTCGTATAATAGCCTCCAATTTTAAAGGGTGGTAAAATCGCTACTATTTTGCCTATCATTGGTAGTACATTCAAACCAATTTTCCGCCGATAATAATGAAAACCCGACCAGCCTTTATAATATACATTAGGCGAACCAATCATCGCTAATCCAGCAAAATTCTCTCGATGTTTAGCCACTGCTAAACTGGCTGCTTGCCCCCCTAAACTATGTCCTAAAATGTAGATTTTTGATATTGGATTTTCTTTTTTTAAATAATCAGAAATGTTTTTTAAATCGTTTATCATTGCTAAGAAACCATAATTATTTTTTGCATCGGGACGAATAGAAGATAAACCATGCCCTCGTAAATCTGCGGTGACTACAGTAATGCCTTTAACACGTAGTTCTTCGGCAAAATATTTATAATAGGTTGCTTTGACACCGAAAGCAGGATAGATTAATAGGGTTGGGGCATGCCTATTTTTGGTTAAAAAAAGGGTGATGCCTAAGGTTGAATTGTCTTGAAGCAGTAAAGTTGTTTGTTGTGTATTGGGCATAGAGACTAATTGCTGAAAAAATTCAAAACTACGGATTTTAGATAGTTTTTTGAAAGTAAAAAACAAAAAAGCACCAGCAAAACGCCGGTGCTTCATAGTCTATCAAAACTCACGATATATTTTTAAACCCTTTTTCTTTATCATTAATTCAATCCTCTATTTTGTCAACTGCCAATTGATAAACTGGCCATTTAATAAATTGGTAATTATCAAAATAGCTATTGAGGTATTTTTGTAATGCTCTTCTAGTTTTTCCTTTGAGTAATTTAGCATCATGGATAATTTGCAAGAATGCTGGTTGTTGTTCCTTAAAGATTGCCAACATAGGCGTCAAATTAGGTAAAGCCTCTTTAAATCCTAAATAGATTCTATCCGCTTTAGTTTTTAGTCCGATGGTCGTATTTAGCGTCGCATAAGGTGCGTCTACAAAAACTGCAAAGTCAAAATCATAAGGTATTGCCAAAATTTTGTCCGCTTTTCGGACAAATTTCAAATTGCGACCTGTCGATAAACTCCAATCAAAATTACCAATGGCATATTGAAAAGTAGCCACCTGCCGAACTTGGTCTTGGTGAAAACTAGCCAACGGTAAATTATAGGTTTCTTCTACTTTTTCTGCACCAATTCTATTTCTCAACTCAGCAGTATCTTCAATTAAAAACCCCATTTGTTGAACTGTTTCCCCTGTTTTGGTATTCTTAAAAGTAATATTTAATAACTGAACTCGAAAACTGTTCTCCGTCAAGTTATGGTATAACTTATACGCTAAAAATTCTCTTAGCACCAATTCTTTTGCCGTTGCTTTGTCTGTAATACAATGCGTCACCAATTTATAATCGTCAAATTTTGCTAAGCCCGCTGCTGCTAATGCCTTCTTTTTAAAATTTAGTTTTAGTGGTGGTATTTCAGCACATTGCATTCTACGGAAGTTTCCTCTTAAACGCACTTTTAATAGCCATTTGTTGGAATTACCATATTGGTCTTTAAAGTGAATAGTCGCAGGATAGTCTGTCTTACTTCTACGATTTTCGTCAAAAGCACGCCAATTGGTTTCAATGGTTAAATCAAGCACCTCCGTGTGACTCATGACATCAAATATACTAGGATTGGTATTGGCGATGGAAAGCGTAGTATTACTGACTAAAAGCAGTATAGTCAGTAAAAATAATATTAGTCGAGTGGTTTTTCGTTTATTAAGTATTAGGTTTTTCATAACTCCCTTTTTTTCTTAATAAATCAATACAACAAAGATACGGAGAAACGGAGGTAGTCTAGTAGGTTAAAACAAGGATTAAAATGGTTAAAATGGGACAAATTAAAATTCAACATTAGTAAACAACTCTCTTAGAAGGCTTTTCGAAAAGCGGAAGGTGTCTGCTTGGTTTCTTTTTTAAAATACTTGACAAAATTGGTCGGTTCGTCAAAACCTGTTTGATAAGCAATTTCTTTAATGCTCCAATCCGTGTTAATGAGTAGTCGTTTCATCTCCATGATAAGGCGTTCATGGAGGTACTGCTTAGCAGGTTTTTTAATGACCTCTTGGGTAATTCTATTTAGTTTTTTAGTAGAAATTTGTAGTTGCTGGGCATAGAATTGTACTTTTCTATTGTTTAATAGATGTTGTTCTAAGAGTTTTTGAAAAGCTAAAAAAGTAGGATAGTAGGTAGGATGTACAGATTGATAGGTCGTCTTTCTACGAATACGCTCAGCGGATAATAAAAATAATTTCAACATAGACGCAATAATTTCTTCTGTAGCAAAATCATCGGGCGCATGGAATTCATCTGAAATTCTATTGACTACAATTTCTAAGAAAGTCATTTCAGTTGCCTCCAATTGTAAAAGTGGCGAATACAAATGATAATTATATAAATTAATTTGCTGGATTAAATTAGACCCCAAACTATTTTTTTCTAGGAATGCTTCTGTAAAACCAAAGAAAATAGCTCGTCGGTTAACATTGCGTTCAAAGGCATGTACTTGTCCTTTAGCTACAAAAATAATGCTGCCTCGCTTGTATTGATAGGTTTTAAAATCTATAAAATGCCTACCCTCTCCTTCTAAAATAAATAAGATGGCGTAATAATGTAAGCGAGACGGTTGAAAAGGATTAATATTCTTGGGTACATTATCTCTTAATATTTCCCGATTGGTGACTACTGTAAACTCAAAGTCCTTTTCATAGAGATTGGTAAAAACAACATCCTGTATGGATTGATTTTTTTGCATAAAAGATTTATTCGCATCAATTTAACCTGAAATTTCAACAAAGGTAAGTTGATAAAAATAAATCCTTCAGCCCTACCTCTCCCCTTCAAAAGGAAAGAAATTAATTTTCGACGATAAAAAAAAATTCTTTTTCAACGTCTAAAAAATCCTGTAATAGATTTCCCCCCAATTAAAAGGAAGCGGTTTGGAATGGGTTGCTGAATAGCTCTTAATAAGTGTTTTGATAATGTAGAGGGAGATTAAGAATAAAACATATTCATTTTAGGAGGCTATGTTATCCATAAGTTTAGCCGTATATTACAAAGACAAGAAAATTCAAAATTGGTCACATAAAATATTTATTGTTCCGATTTTAGCCCCCCTTTCTCATTTATCTTACTTCCGCTTTCCCTCAATATATCCATTAATGCTGTTTCCTTTCTTTAATTTATGTCTATGACTTTATTTTTAGAAAAAAGACCGATTTATTTTGTGACCGATTTTAAAAGATTGGTCTTTATGAAGTATAATTCCGAATTAAACCTATATATGATCAGCAGAGGGCTTAGGAGGCGAGGTTCATTAATACTAATTATTTATACTAAAAACCCCAATTAAATATCAACCTCGAATGGATTTTTGCTAGAGAAATCCAATCCTAAGTTACCTCCTCTCTGCTGAAAAAGCTATATTGCTACGCTCATCATTATTCCTTTAAAAAGTATACTTTTGGAGGAACTTCTTTTGTTAATGACTTTTTTTAAAAAACAAAAAAAAATAGAGAATCCTTATTTAACTGACAAACAGTTGGTTAAAACAATCCTTTCTGCAAACGACCCAACTATAAAACGTCAACTGCAAGAAGACCTCTATCATCGTTTTGCAGAAAGAATCTACTTTAAATGCTTCAGTATCGTCAAGTCAAAAGAAATTGCAAAAGACTTAACGCATGACATTATTATCAAAATATTTTTTAACTTAGGGAAATATAGTGGTACCTCGGAATTTTATCCTTGGGTAGCAGCGATTACGTATAATCATTGCATCAATTGGTTGAATAAAGAAAAAAAATTAAAAATAGAACCTATAGAAAACCATGCTTACCAGATTGGCCAAGATGATAGTGGAGAAGCTATAGCTATAAAAGTATTAGAAGAACTTCAACTAAGTCAATTAGAAAGATTGTTTCAACAACTAAAAGAGGCGGAAAAAATCGTTTTGTTAATGCGCTATCAAGATGGCTTATCCGTAAAAAACATTGCAAGTATTTTAAAAATAAGTGAAAGTGCCGTCAAAATGCGACTAAAGCGTGGGCGGGACCATTTAATACGCTTAGTAAAAGAAGAAAGCATATGACTGAAAATCCTAAAAAAGACAAACCACCAAAAAAATTAACGGAAAAATTTCAGCAATTTGGAAAAACAGAAGTACTTCCTGAAGAATTAAAGAAAGAAGTCTTTGGTACACTGGATACTCTTAACCTATTTGCCGATATTGCCGATTTATTCACCGCTAAATTCACCATGACTGAATTAGAGGCTTTTGGTATCTCTACAGAATTAGAAGCATCCATCTCAGAAATTAAGCACATAAATAAGCTAGAAAAACCATCAAATATATTTCCTAAAAAAAAGGATTAATGATTCGGGGAATTAATTTATTTAGTGAACCGCACAGCGAACGGGATGCTAACAGAAAAATATTTCGATTTAACTTATCAATGCCTACGATTCATCGGAGGATGTATATATTGAACCATTAGCGTAATCAAAACAAATAAAAGTTGAGATGAAAGAATTAAGTACTTGGACCGAATTATTTTCAAACTCGCTGCAAACAATTGGGCAAACAATTTCAAATGCAGCGCCAAAAGTTTTAGGGGCTATCCTTATTTTATTGTTAGGATGGCTATTTGCCAAACTCGTCTCCAATGGAATTGCTCGATTACTAAAAGCTATTAGATTCGATGACCTTTCTGAAAAAATAAATGCTACTAGTTTCTTGGAAAAAGCTAATGTAAAGCTAGCACCCAGTCAATTTATTGGTAAATTCTTCTATTATGTTTTTCTATTATTAGTCGTCAATTCCGCAGCAGCTGCCTTGGGATGGACCGCTATATCTGAAGAAATTTCTAAGTTATTGAGTTTCCTTCCAAATTTATTAGTTGCTATTGTCTTCTTTGTGGTAGGGTCTTATATCGCTTCCTTTGTGAGAGATATCATCAAGGGCGCAACTAGTTCTATGGGAATTGGTGCAGGTAGGATTATTAGTAATTTGGTTTATTATTTTCTCTTTATGATTGTCACGTTGACTGCTTTAGGTCAGGCAGGCATTGACACCACTATTATTTCTGCTAATCTTTCGTTGATACTAGGTTCAATTCTCCTCTCTGCTGCCATCTCTTATGGTTTTGCTTCTCGAGATGTTTTAGCTAATATTTTGGCTAGTTTTTTTAGTAGAAAAACATTTGCTATTGGACAGATTATCGAATTAGATGATGCTAAAGGAAAAATTATAGCTACTAGTAATATTTCTGTGACGATTTTAACGGAACAAGAAGAAAAAATTGTCATTCCTGCTCATCAATTAATTACCAATAAAGTGAAAATTATTGGTTAAAATAGGTCTTTATTTTTCTCGCAGCTACCTTCCCCACCACTTCAATTATTTCGCCCTCTAAGGCTGCTTTCAATTTTTTTACAGACCCAAAATGACTCAATAATTTTTGAGCGGTTTTATCTCCAATACCAGAAATATTGGTTAATTCGGTGGTAGTAAAATTTCGAGAACGCTGATTTCTATGAAAAGTAATCGCAAAACGGTGCGCTTCGTTTCTCGCATGCTGAATGACTTTTAATGTTTCCGATTTTTTATTGATGTATAAAGGAACGGAGTCATCAGGGAAAAAAATCTCTTCCAATCTTTTGGCTATCCCAATAATTGTAATCTTATTTTCCAAGCCTAAAGCACGTATAATTTTCATGGTCGCACTTAATTGCCCTTTTCCACCATCTACAATAATCAAATTCGGCAATGGCTGTTCTTCTTTGATTAGGCGGCTGTATCTTCGATAAACCACTTCTTCCATCGACGCAAAATCATTAGGACCTTCCACTGTCTTAATATTAAAATGGCGATAATCTCTTTTAGAAGGTTTCGCATTTTTAAAGACCACACACGAAGACACTGGAAATGAACCTTGCATATTCGAGTTATCAAAACATTCGATATGAAAAGGCAATTCGTCCATTTGCAAGTCTTCTTGCATCGTCTTTAAAATTCGCTCGGCAGAAGTTTCTTTTTTAATGTTATTTATTGCTTGTTTTCGTTGCTGTAATAAGAAGTATTTGACGTTTTTCTCAGCGAGGTCTAATAATTTCTTTTTATCACCAATCTTGGGAACAGTAATCGTTACATCCTCCTCTAGTAGGTTAATTTTATAAGGTAAGATAATTTCTTTGGTAATACTATTGAATTTCTTTCGCAATTCGTCAATACCAAAAGCTAGTAGTTTCTTTTCATCCTCATCTAAATTCTTGGTTAATTCCAAAGTGTGGGTATTCATAATTGCCCCATTAATCACTTTTAAAAAATTGACATAGGCTTTCTTTTCATCCGTTGCTATGTAAAAAATATCTAAATCTCGAATAGAGGTACTTACCACCGTAGACTTTCCCTGATAGTCCTCAAAGGCACTTAATTTTTCTTTTAACACTTGGGCTTTTTCAAATTCCAAATTTTCGGCGTGCTGCTGCATAATGGACTTAAAATGCTGCTTAACTGCGCCAAAATTTCCTCGCAACATATTTTTTATCTGCGCAATTTTTTCATTATAACTCGCTTCTTCCTCATATCCTACACAAGGCCCCATACAATTTTTAATATGGTATTCTAAACAGACTTTAAATTTCTCTTTTTTGATATTATCAGCCGTTAAATTAAAATTACAAGTTCGAAGTGGAAATAGGGATTTAATTAGATCTAAAATAACTTTAATACGGTATTTGGAAGTATAAGGCCCGAAATAAGTAGAACCGTCTCGAAAGACACGCCTGGTTATAAAAACTCTAGGAAATCGTTCTTTTTTAACACAGATATAAGTGTAGGTCTTCCCATCTTTCAGCATGACATTATAACGAGGCTGAAACTTTTTGATGAGCGTCGCTTCTAGTAAAAGGGCGTCTTGTTCCGTTTCTACAATTGTATACTCAAAGCGTTCTGCATTTTTCACTAAAGCTTTGGTCTTATTCTGTTGGTGTTTTTTATTACCAAAATAAGAAGACAATCTATTCTTTAAATTCTTTGCTTTTCCAACATATAAAATAGTATCATCTTTTGATAAAAAACGATATACCCCAGGGTCTTTGGGTAAGGTAGGTGCTACTTTTTTGTAATCTTCTGTCGTCATGCTAGTTGCTGATTGCTGGTTGCTGGTTGCTGGCTATTACAAAAGAATATTGGCTTGCCTAAATGTCGCTAAAAAACAAAAGTTCAAACCTGTATTCGCTACAAATTTGAACTTTTGTATCACTTCTTATCTATTAAGTTAATCAGTGATTGATTTTGTAAACCGGTAACTAGCAACCAGAATTATACTTTTTTATTGGCCATTTTTATATATTTTTCCAAAGCCATTGTCATAGATGGTGTCTCTGGAGAAGGCGCATGGATATTAATCGTTAAATCTCTTTCTTTAACTGCTTTACTAGTAGAACTACCAAAAACAGCAAACCTAGTTTCATTCTGTTCAAAATCAGGAAAATTCTCATATAAAGACTTGATGCCTAAAGGACTAAAAAAGACCAACACATCATAAGTAATATCACTTAAATCAGAAAGATCACTGCTCACTGTTCTATACATCATGCCCTCATTCCAATTAAATTCATTTTCCGTCAAGAAAGCAGAGACTCGCTGACTACCTAAATTAGAACAAGGTAATAAAAAGCGTTCTTTTGCCTTATGCTTTATTAAGTAAGGTTTCAAATCAAGGATTGTTCTTTTCCCTGTAAATACCTTACGTTTTCGGTAAACAATAAATTTTTGTAGGTAATTGGCAATCGCCTCTGTTAGGCAGAAGTACTTTGTTTCCGCAGACATTCGAATCCGCATTTCTTCACATATCCTAAAGAAATGATCAATAGAATTTTTACTAGTGAAAATAACTGAAGAAAATTCATCAGGGCGAATTCTCGCTTTACGAAATTCTTTTACAGTTACCTCTTCCACATGTATAAATGGTCGAAAATCAATCTGCAAACCATACTTTTGCTCCAACTTAAAATAGGGAGACTGTTTAGGTTGCGGTTGAGAAATCAAGATACTTTTAACTGGCTTATATTGCTCTACTTTTTGAGCGGTACTATCTGATGACATCTCTAACATAAATTTAGAAATTAACCTAAAAAAAAGAAATTCTTTCGTTTAAGTGTTCAAAGGAAAATTTTAGCATTCAAGCTAAAAAAACAACAATCTTTAACTCGTAAAAGTTTGTTATTTGATTTTAAATTTTGCCCAATAATTAATACTAAAAAATGAGTTCGTCATTTTGTTTTAGTTGGTTATTTCAAATCAGGTATGTGTATTAGAAATAGGCCACTAAGGCAAAATGTTTTGATGAAGTCCTTTTCTCATCATTAATTACTTGGGGAAGTAAATCGAATTCTTAACTTTCCTTGCCTTTAATTCATCCTCAATAAAATAAATTTTAATAGAACTACGACAGGCAGAATTTCAACGGCGCAAAGATACAATAAAAAATGAAAACTATGTAGCATCATGTACTTGCTTGCTATTGATATACCTCTGAGGGAACGAAAAAGATAAGTTGCAATAATCGCTCCAAGTCCTCCCCATATTCCTATTTTTGCAAGTCCTGCGGGAGCAAAAGCTACTAAAATATTAACTGGTAATAAGACTATTCCTAATATGATACTAAATACCATAATGGAAAAACTATATAGTTTGATTTCTTTGCTAATTGGAAAAACGGATTGGGTAAAAAGTAGTAATAAATGTTTAATCAAAAATGCCAAAGTAACCCCTAAACAGATCAAGAAAACCCAACCTATACTTTGTGGCAAATTAGCCCCAAAATAATTGGCCGCCAAGTAAATAAATATGCCTGCATTTAAGAAAAAAGAAAGGTATAATAGAAAATAAGACAAGGAAAAACTCCCCTGATTGACTCGATGTAATTGTCGTAAGAAATTATCATTAAGAAAAGCCCTGTAGCTCTGTTCTAATTTTTTTCTAGCAATACTAATAACCGCCGTAAAAAAAGCTAATACGACAAAAAAGACTGCGATTAAATAATTTTTAGAGGTTTCCGCCTTAGGAAGTCTATTACTGCTCTCTTCAACAGGAGGAGTAGGCGTAGTTGTCGTTACTGATTGTTGAATGGGCTGTTCCACAATATCAAAAGGATTATCTGTCTTGATTATCCGATTATCTACTGCTGCTGCTTCTGTTTCCATTACCGCTTCTGTATCCAGTCGATGTTTTAATTCGAATGGATTACTACCATTTTGTGCCAACAAAGTATTGCTGCCCAATAGAACTAAAGTAATGAAAAAGTATTTTATTATTAATTTCATGAATGGATTTCCTATGATTTTGCAAAAATAGGCATACCTAGTGGTGAATAAAAGTAAAACATAAATTAAAATGAAAAAGGACATTTATATTAATGAAGGTTTGTGGCTACTTAGCATCTGCTTTATTCTCTTTTGCCTCATTTCTTTTTGCTTAACGACTAAAGCAGTGGGACAAACAAATACTGATTTTATTACCGTAAAAAATAATCAATTCCTCAAAAATGGGGAACCTTATTATTATCTAGGCACTAACTTCTGGGCAGCTATGAACTTAGGTATTGCCAATAATCCAGCCTATCGAGCTAGATTAATTCGAGAGTTAGACCAGCTCCAATCTTTAGGCATTAATAATTTACGGATTATGGCAGCGAGTGAAGGCCCTGATACCGAACCGTGGCGGATGGTGCCTGCACTTCAACCTGCATTAGGTGAATACAATGAAGACTTACTCAAAGGACTTGATTTTTTATTGGTAGAAATGGCAAAACGAGACATGGTCGGCGTGTTATGCCTAAATAATATGTGGCCTTGGTCGGGTGGATTTGCGCAATATGTTAATTGGGTCACTGGGGAAACGATTCCTTACCCACCGCCTGCTGATGGCGGAAAATGGTTAAAATACATGACTTTTTCAGCGCGCTTTTTTAAAAACAAGGCGGCTCAAGCTGCCTATTTTAAACATTTAGCAGTCATCATCAATCGAACCAATTCTATTTCTAATGTTCCTTATAAATCAGACCCAACTATCATGGCTTGGCAATTGGCGAATGAACCTAGAGCAATTATTAGCAATTGGAAATATCGAAAATGGATTAAAAATACAGCAGCATTTATTAAATCTTTAGATACCAATCATTTGGTGTCTATCGGCAGTGAAGGCAATGCTTTCGTCCCATTTGCTACTAAATTTAAAAAAGAACATAGTATTAAAAATATTGATTATGCCACCATGCATATTTGGATTCAAAATTGGGGCTGGTACGACCCAACTAAACCAGAAAAGACTTATGAAAAAGCTTTAAATAAAGCCAAAAAATACATTCATAAACATATCGCTTTAGCTAAAAAATTAAATATGCCCGTTGTCTTAGAAGAATTTGGAATTGCTAGAGATATGGAAAATTATGCCCCAACTTCTCCTACTACTTACCGAGATAATTATTACCACGAAATTTTTGATTTAATCCACCAAGCAGCGACCAAGGGTCAACCAATTGCTGGTTGTAATTTTTGGGCTTGGGGCGGTGAAGGACGACCTCGAACACCTAAAGCGGTTTGGAAAGCAGGGGATGAATTTATTGGCGATCCACCTTTTGAATATCAGGGGTGGTATTCGATTTATGATAGGGATGATAGTACTTTAAAGATTATAAAGGACTATGCGACCAAAATGAATGGTTTGTAATTAATATTATAAATTATACTGGCTTGGAGACAAAATCCAATTGCATTTTTTATATCGTCAATGTAGCTCTTATTTTTTTAAGATAACTTTAACCAATCCCACATACGAATTCCCCTTTCCATATCATTTAATATACAATTGCATCTACAACTATAATTCTAGTAGCATTAAGCTATAATTTATCTATTCATAGAAGACTTTATATCTACCTAAAACATCATTAACAATCTGAAAAATTCAGGCGATTTCGTCTTGGATTTTGGTCAATGCTGTATTCCGTTAATCCACTATTCACATTGACTTGATTATTAACTGTCTTGAAGCAAGCACAGAAAAATTGCTTACAGAGATAGGACAACCCTTTATTTATTAGCAAGAGCTAGATTTTGTAGGTTCGTCTCTCGTCTCTCAATGCAATGGTCTCTACGCTCGCTTCTGAGAATAAAGTTCGAACCATGAAAAAGAGGAAAATCCTACTATTATTAGCCTTGTTTAGTATTGCCCTCAATACGATTCAAGCACAGTACTTCGGCAGAAATAAAGCCAAGTACAAAAAATTTGATTTTGAGGTCTATGAATCTCCCAATTTTGAGATTTACCACTACTTAGATAATCACGACTGTTTAAACCATTTGACCCAACAAAGCGAACAATGGTATCAGATGCACCAAGAAGTATTGCAAGATACTTTTGCTACTAAAAATCCAATCATCTTTTATAATAACCACGGCGATTTCCAACAAACCAATGCCATTTCTGGCTCCGTAAGTGTCGGAACAGGCGGCGTCACAGAAGGCTATAAACGACGGGTCATCATGCCGATTGCTATGTCTAACCAGCAAACGAACCATGTTTTGGGGCATGAAATGGTGCATGCTTTTCAATATCATTTAATGTCGGAAGGGGATTCGACTAGTCTAAAAAACATACAGAATATTCCACTTTGGATGATCGAAGGATTGGCGGAATATATGTCGATTGGGCGAGTAGATGCCCATACCGCTATGTGGATGCGAGATGCCGTCTTAAACGATGATGTGCCTAGTATCACAGATTTGAGTAGTGGGAAATATTTTCCTTATCGATACGGACAAGCTTTTTGGGCATTTATTACAGGTATTTATGGAGATAACATAATCGAACCCTACTTTAAAGGCGTTGGAAAATATGGTTTAGAAGTAGCCACTAAAAGAGTGCTTGGACTGACAACAAAAGACTTATCTAAAAAATGGCAGGAAAATTTAAAAAGCTATTATCAGGGTTATTTAAAAAGGGAAAAAGAAACCTTAGTTGGTAAAAAATTATTGTCAGGGGAAAATGCTGGCAAAATGAATATTGCCCCCGCTTTGAGTCCGAACGGTAAATATGTGATGTTTTTGTCTGAAAAAAATCTATTCTCTGTAGACCTATTTTTAGCAGATGCTAAGACGGGAAAAACCATTCGACAAGTAGCTAGTACGACTAGAGATGGACATTTGGACGCCTTTAATTTTATAGAATCCGCAGGAACTTGGTCGCCCAATAGTCAACAATTTGCTTTTGTGGCTTTCAAAAAAGGACAAAATGTCTTGGTGATTAAGGATATAGAAAAAGGGAAAACGATACAAGAAATTGCGATTCCAAATGTACCTGCTTTTAGTAATCCGAGTTGGTCGCCTGATGGTAGAGAAATTGTGGTGGCAGGTTTAGTGCAGGGACAAGTGGATTTATACAGTTATCATTTAAGAAAAAAGACGGTCCAGCAATTAACGGATGATCAATACTCCGAAGCACAGCCGAATTGGTCAGCAGATGGAGCGAAGATAGTTTTTGCGACGGATAAAGTCAGTTTTAAAAGAGGCCGAACGCATGGCGCTTGGACGTTTAATCTAGCAATTTTAGATGTGGCCACTCAAAAAGCGGGACAATTAAATTTGTTCCCACAAGCCAATAACCTAAATCCTGTTTTTGATAAAGATGGCAATGTGTTATTCTTGTCTAATCGGGATGGTTTTAGAAACTTATACA
>CALFWI010000196.1 GCA_937928615.1 uncultured Saprospiraceae bacterium
AATAACCAAAGACATTATTAAAGGCTATTTTTAAATTATCAATTCCCGTTTCCGCTGCTTCTTTGACTCGAATACTTTCTAAAATATCTTGGCTATTTTTAACAATATGTCTTAATTCATCTAATTCTTTATTCACTCCATCCGCAATAACGCCTCCTTTGGCTAAGTTAACAGGCGGTTCTGGTTTAATCCATTTCGCCAACTGTTCTTTTAGTTTTTGGCAAGGATTTAGTCCATCTCCCATTTTCTGTAGAAAGGCATTATCCGTACCTGTTAACATAAATTTCATGGGGTGAATAACCGATAAGGCTCGATGAATCTGTACAATTTCTCTGGGTGCAATTTTTCCTAGCGGCACTTTTGAAATGAGGCGTTCTAAATCGCCAATCTGTCGAATGCCCGTTTCGATTTCTTCCGTAATTTCTGTATTTTTCAAAAAATAATCCACCATGTCTAACCTCGCTTCAATCGCTTCTTTTGATTTAAGTGGTAAGACCACCCATTTTTTAAGCAATCGAGCCCCCATCGGGGAAATTGTTTTATCCAAAATCTGAATCAAAGACACGCCTGATTCGTGATTACTATAAACCAATTCGAGATTCCGAATGGTAAAACGGTCTAACCAAACATATTTATCTTGGTGAATTCGTCCAATGGTATTAATATGTTTAAGATTGGTATTTTCGGTTGTGGCTAAATAATGTAAAGAGGCACCCGCAGCTATTTGCGCCAAGCCCATCTCTTCTACGCCAAAGCCTTTTAAGGATTGAACACTAAAATGGCCTAGTAATTTCTCCCGCGTATAATCGGGCATATAAATCCACTCATCCAACGGAAAAGTGTAAAATTTATCGCCGAAACCACCTTCAAATTGCTTTCTAAAATCTTTAGAATAGATAATTTCAGTTGGCTTAAAACCTTGAATTAATTTATCGATATAAGGTAAACTGCCTTCACTCACCAACAGCTCCCCTGTAGAAATATCTAAAAAAGAAACGCCAATTTGCCCCTTTTTTCCAAAAGCAATAGATGCTAAATAATTATTCGATTTATGGTCCAGTATATTATCATGAGTCGTTACCCCAGGTGTAACAATCTCCGTTACCCCTCTTTTAACAATCTTTTTTTCTTTACTAGGTTTTTCTAATTGCTCACATATGGCCACTCGATACCCTGCACGCACTAATTTTGGCAAGTACGTATTTACCGAATGGTAAGGAAAGCCTGCCAATTCTATTTGACTACCGCCATTATTTCGTGCCGTTAAAATGATATTGAGGACTTTGGATGCGGTAACCGCATCTTCGCCAAAAGTTTCGTAAAAATCACCCACTCTAAATAGTAAAATAGCCCCTGGATGCTTCGCTTTCACCCCAAAATACTGTTTCATCAGCGGGGTTACTTTCTTAGGTTTCGGTTTAGCTGTAGTCGTTTTTCTTGCCAATTTGTATATGGAATTAAAAGGTGTCAGGTGTCAGGTAATAGGTGTCAGGCTAAACATAAAAAACCGCCGCACCTTACCTTTTACTAGCTACCATGCTATTAATAAATGTAGTTTTCTAGAAGGAACTAAAATTGTTAATGAACAAAAGTAGAAAAAACCCGCCTAAAAATACATTTCTTCTTACTTTTGCGCACTTATTTTTGAATAGTTAGGTTGAATAGGTATTGTCGCGCAAAGGTATAAAACTATCGGGATTACCGAACCAATCAATTCTATTAAAAATGGGATAAAAAACTAAAAAATATTGATGGCAGATTAGCAAACAAAAAACCATCAATCATCCCATCTTTATCCGACGGGGTACATCTTAAATCATTAAATCCAGTGTAATTTAAATAAAACAAACAGATTTATGATTTAAGCAAACGATTAACCTATTTTTGGTATTAAACCATAATCCGTATAATCATTCAGCCTTATATTAGGTATAGACCGACCGTGTACCGTACACCGTCAATCAAATTTAAAAAGATGGCAACAGTTTATCTTACAAGACGAGAAAGATTTAATGCAGCTCATAAATTACGGGTAAAAGATTGGTCAGCGAAGAAGAATGCTAAGGTGTTTGGCAAATGCGCTAATAAAAACTTTCACGGTCATAATTATGAGCTATTTGTCACTGTAAAAGGAGCACCTGACCCCCTAACTGGCTTTGTCATGGATGCTAAAGTTTTGAGTAATCTCATCAAAAAAGAAGTATTAGACTATCTAGACCATTCCAATTTAAATAAAGATGTCAAATTTATTTCTAAAAAAACTCAACCAACGACCGAAAATTTGGTTATTCTTATTTGGAAGCAGTTAGCACCACATATTAAAGGCTGCCAATTGCATGCTGTTAAATTATATGAGACAGAGAATATCTTTGCTGAATATTTTGGCGAAGAATAGTTTATAAATGATGAACGATAAACTATGAATGATGAATTCGGCAATTATCCCATAATTTTTTTAGTACCACTGGGCCATGTACTTAAATTCCCCAAGGTTCTATGAATTCATCGTTTATCATTCATCGTTCTCAAAACTTCTCTACTTTTATTATTCAAGATACTACACAAATCAAATAGTGAATTACAAAAAAACAGAAAGTTACAACAAAGAAGTTACCGCCGATTTATCTGATAAATTTCATGGTTTATTAGCTCAATTAGGCGAAAATCCAGAAAGAGAAGGTTTATTAAAAACACCTGAAAGAGCTGCCAAAGCCATGCAGTTTCTAACGCATGGGTATGATATGGATGCAGCGGCTATCCTAAAATCAGCCATGTTTTCGGAGGATTATAATGAAATGGTTTTAATTAAAGATATTGAAGTGTATTCTCTTTGTGAGCATCATATGTTGCCTTTCTTTGGTAAGGCGCATATTGCTTATATTCCCGATGGAAAAATTGTGGGTTTAAGTAAAATTCCTAGAGTTGTGGATGTATTTGCCCGACGATTACAAGTTCAAGAGCGCTTGACACACGAAATATTAAATTGTATCCAAGATACCTTAGAGCCATTAGGTGTAGCCATTATCATGGAAGCACGTCATATGTGTATGATGATGCGTGGTGTCCAAAAGCAAAACTCGGTTACCACGACTTCTGCTTTTACGGGTGCTTTTAAAGCACAAAAAACACGGGCAGAATTTTTGAATTTGGTGAGTTCTAAATTACACTAGTTCAGTTGACAGTAGGCAGTTTGTACACACTGCCTACTGCTACTGCCTACTGCCTATTACCAACCGATACAACTCCATCAATTCCCTAGTCAACTTCTCTGGATTGAAACGCTTTAAGGCATCCTTCTTTCCTTCTACTCGCATTGTTTGATTCAATTCCGTATCCTTCAAAATAGTTTGAATGGCTACGCTTAACTCCTCAACATCTTTAGGATTCACCAATTTAGCATATTGTCCCCCTGCCTCTGGTAAAGCAGAAACATTGGAAGTAATAACTGGTGCCCCGCATAGCATTGCCTCTGCTACAGGCAAGCCAAACCCCTCATAAATAGAAGGAAAAATGACTAATTGCGCTTGCTGATATAATTGTTTGAGTCCTTCGAGAGACGTTAAATCTTCTACCCAATAGATTAAATGTTCCAGATGGTGGCTTTTGATATAGGCTTTCACCGTTTTTTTATACCCTTTTCCTTTTCCTACAATGACTAGTGGTAAACGTTGCTTGTCTGGCATTTGCCAAATAGCTTTGACAATGGTCAATAAATTTTTTCTTTCGATAATCGACCCTACGTACAATAGGTATTCCGAAGGCAGTTTCTGAAAAACAGGGTTGGCATCCGTATTATCCACTATTTCATCGGTATAAAAAATGGGTAGGCAAGGCGGATAAATCACCTCAATGCTACCTGGTTCAATCCCATAATACTTAATGATGTCTTGTTTGGAATACTCACTAATCGTAATAATCTTATCCGCAGACTTGCAAGCATACCGTGTCTTTTCTTCATATAACCACCTATCCAATTGTGGGTAAGTATCAGGCAAGGCTTTAAAAATGAGGTCGTGAACGGTTACAACTGTTTTTATATTATTTAGCCAAAAAGGAATTTCACTACTCAATCCATGATATAAATCTACTTCGGCTTCCTCTAAATCTTTTTTGATGCCATAACTCCGCCAAATATGTTTAAAAGGAGTAGTTGGCGTAATCGTTTTAAATTGCTGGGCATATTTACGCGCACTATCCGTAAGCTTAGGGGTAAATAGCAGATAGTCTTCTTCAGGGTAATACTGTTGTAAACTATCTACTAAGGTTCGACCGTAATTGCCCAAACCTGTTTGATTACTAAATATTCTTTTTGCATCGAAGGCTATTCTCATTGTAATTAAAAACTAATTTTTTCTATAGTTCATCTCCTATATCTCCCCTAAAAGTCAATAAAATTCATCGTTTTTTCACTTTTTTTTAATTTTTTTTCAAAAAAACTTGCATTTAATAAACTTATCAGCTTACATTTGTAGTGTACTAGTTAAGTAATACACTAACACAACAAAAGAAATCACTCGACAATTATTAAGTTATTACTTCATTTTATTAACAATGATTAAGATAATCCTAATCATTACTAATAACCTCCAATAACATCGATATTATGATTCAATTTCAAGACGTTAATTTCCACTACAAAAAAAGAACTCCACTGTTTAAGGAACTAAACCTAGACATTGCAACAGGAAATATTTATGGCTTATTAGGAAAAAATGGGGCAGGTAAAACGAGTTTATTGAAATTGATAGGTGGCTTACTTTTTCCAAAATCGGGGGTTATTAATGCGATGGGTTTTAATCCGTCCGAACGCTTTCCTGCTTTTTTGTCCGACTTATTTTTTATGCCAGAGGAATTGCATATTCCTGCCATGAAGGTTTCCACTTTCGCAAAAGTATACGCCCCATTTTATCCAAAATTTAGCGAAAGCCAATTTCAAAACTATTTGAAGGACTTTGAAATTGATGCCAACCATAAATTGAATGGCTTATCGCAAGGACAAAAAAAGAAAGCGATTTTATCTTTTGGATTGGCTACGAATAGCCGTTTATTAGTTTTAGATGAGCCTACTAATGGTTTAGATATTCCTTCCAAAAGCCTTTTTAGAAAAGTTATTGCAGGTGCTATTTCCGACGACCAAACTTGTATTATTTCTACGCATCAAGTCCGAGATATGGGCAATTTGATGGACCCCATTATTATTTTGGATGATGGAAAAATTGTCTTTAATGACTCCGTTGAAGCGATTGCCCAAAAACTACATTTTGAAGTGACTTATAGTCGAGGCGAACCAACGGATGTATTGTATGCCGAACGGGTCTTAGGGGGGTATATGGTGGTCAAAGAAAATAAATTTGAGGAAGAGACAGAAGTGGATATTGAAATTTTCTTCAACGCTATGATGGCTAATAGAGCAGGGATACAGGCTTTGTTTCAGTAGGCAGTTTACAGTAGCTTGGGCAGCCTGTCCGAATAGCAACAGTAAGCAGTTTACCATCATAAATCTAGTAGCGAACATCTAAAACCCAATAGTATGACTCCCTTGACTTTAAATCAACCTGTAATCAATCAACCTACGATTAAAAAAAACAATATTATGGAAACCAATCAATATTTTTCTTTTCCCCGATTTGGGCATTTGATGCAAAGGGAATTTGCCCAAAACAAGAAAGTCATCTTAATTATTGCCGCAGTTGCTTTTTTGGTGGTAGGTGGTAATGCATTAGGCTGGGCTTATAATCGAGAACATGGCTACCACGAATTTAGCTATGGATTTTACCTTTTAATCGGTGGTTTTATTTTAACCAGTATGTCCTTCACAGAAATGAATCGACTTGATAGTAGGTTGTTTTACTTGACTTTACCCGCCTCTTCTTTGGAGAAATTTATTAGTCGATGGTTAATTACAGGATTAGGGTTTGCCATTTTCTTTACCATTGGCTATTGGATAACAGTAATCATATTTAAAGCATTAGGAGGCGCTATTTTCAATTTTGATATTGGTGATTTCAATCCTTTTACAGAGCAGAATATCCTTTTTTTCCGAATTTATTTAGCTGGTCAAACTGTCTTCTTGTTAGGCGCTGTTTATTTTAAAAAGTTTGAAATTTTTAAAACGGTTTTAAGTACTGCTTTAATAGGGCTATCCTTGGCAGTATTGTCTGCAATCATCTTTCGTTTAGCCTTTTTTGACCTCTTTGATGGCTTATTAACTTTTAGACCAGAAATGGAGGTCAATGGAACAATGATGCCTGTCGAACCTTCTCGTAATTACCAAAAATTCATGGAGCGCAATGCGGAGAACTATTTAAAGACTATTGGCTTATGGGTGATTCCAACAGTGCTTTTAATCGTTGGTTATTTCAAATTGAAAGAAACGGAGTTGTAGCGGGTTACCAGTTGCGGGTTGCCAGTTACCTGTTACGTCCCAACTGGAAACTGGCAACCGACAAACGATGAACGGAAAAATTTAGTGGAAGAAAAAATGTAACAACATGAATTTTAAAAAACCTAAAGCAATCTATATGCAAATTGCCGATTATTTATGCGAAAGCATTCTAGCTGCGGATTTAAAAGGAGGAGACCGTATTCAATCCGTTCGAGAAATGGCTGCACAAGTGGAAGTTAATCCCAATACGGTAGCCCGAACCTATAGTTATTTACAAGAAAAAGAAATTATTTTTAATAAACGAGGGGTTGGTTATTTTGTCGCAGCCGATGCACTCGAAAAAACAAAAACCCTAAAAAAAGAAGCTTTTATCAAGCAATTCCTACCTGAAGTCTTCAAATTGATGGAACTGTTGGAGATTAGTTTTGAGGATTTAAAGCAATTGCGAGGGGATGAGGTTATCAAATAAGGAGGTGGGGTGGAAATCATTTTTCAAAAGTCAAAATTATCACTATTATGAAAACCAGTAATAAAATATTCTTAGGCTTATTAGCGGCTATTGCTTTAAATGTATTAACAGGCATGGTGATTTTGCGAACTAGTCTTGGCCCAAGTAGCATTGGCAATGGAGAGACCACTATTTTAGGAACAAAAGATATCAAAAAAGTCAAATTAACCGCCACTGATTTTAAGCAAATTAGTATGGGAGATAATTTTCAAGTAACGCTCAGTCAAGGAGCAGAAGAATTTGTAGAAATTGAAACGGATGCTAATTTAATCGGCTATTTTGAGGTAGAAGTCAATGAGGATAAAACGCTTCATGTAAACGTAAAAGAAGGATACAGCTTGACTCCATCCGAAAATGTTCGGGTACACATTGGATTTAAAACGTTGAAATCCATCAGAAGTCAAGGGCATTGTACCATTTCTGCTGACCAACAGTTAACCTTTGAGCAATTAGCTTTAGAAGCTCATCATGGTAGCGTGATGAAGTTAAGGGTAACTACCCACTCGCTAGCAGTACGTATTAGTGGGGCAAGTAAAAATGAAATATATGGCACTACCGATAGTTTGCAATTGAATGTCTTCAATTCAGGAAAATTTGAAGGGGCAAACTTTACCACCAAAAAAGCAAAAATCAGCATCAATAATAGCGGGACTGCCAACTTAAATATTATCGACTATTTAGACGCTGCTACTCATAATAATGGCACCTTACGATACAGCGGCAATCC
>CALFWI010000197.1 GCA_937928615.1 uncultured Saprospiraceae bacterium
TGCATTAATTTTTCAGGTGTCCCATTCGGTAAGTTTTTTTTCCATAATTGCCCCAAAGCATTAAAGACAATATATCGACCATTGGGTGCAGTTACTGCATTTCTAATCGCTTTGACCAGCATTTTATCTTCGTAGGCATCATTTTTAAAGCGTACCGTTTCCGCCACCTTCGTTTTTACATCCACAGAAAATGGAATCGGCCTAGGCGCTATTTTTGCCCCTTTAGCAATTGCTACTGGTACTCGCCAAATTTTTCCTAACCCTTGTATAATAATGTCTTTATCATCAGGCGTCCAATCAAAGCCAGTATAGACCCCAAAAATAGCCCAAGCCTCTTGTTGGTCTTTACTCAATTTATCAAATAAGGGGAATTCTTGCCCCGTTGCTAAATCATGGATGTATAAAACCGTTTTAGTCCGCACTCTTTTTAAAAAAGCTAATTTTTTACCATCATTAGACAACTGTGGTCGAAACGCCCCACCAGGTCCTCGAATAATCACTTTAGATTCCCCTTTTTCTCGGTCATATCTTTTAATCACATAAATCTGACTATTGGGGTCTTTATTATATTGGAAAAAACCGCCAGGATACATGTCTTCACTATAATAAATGTATCGGCCATCAGGAGAAACAACTGGTTCATTGACATCTTGCTGGTCATTTTTCTTTTTGGTTAATTGAATGCCACTTCCCCCCGTAATATGGTACATCCACAACTCCCCTGCCCCTAAAGACCGACCAGAAGTAAAGTGTTTTCTAGCAATAATATAATTGCCGTCTGGTGTCCAAGCGCCATTATTTAACAAACGAAATTTTTCTTTGGTGATTTGTTTGGCACCTTTCCCATTGACATCCATCGTCCAAATATTATCCCCTCCTCCGTGGTCAGAGGTAAATAAGATTTTTTTGCCGTCTGGGCTAAATCTCGGCTGTAATTCCCAAGCTATATTTTGTCGAATCGCTTTCGCTTTTCCACCAGCAATGGGCATGGTATAAATATCGCCCAGCATATCAAAGACAATTGTTTTGCCATCGGGACTGACATCCAAGCCCATCCAAGTGCCTTCTTCCGTGGTAAAATTGACGTTTTTCCAATCCCATCCGTCGCCAGGTGGGTTGTTAACATCCCATTCTGTCTTTTTTTTATCTTGACCGAATACGTTGAAAGAAAAGGTAAGCCCTATTATGAGGGAGAGTAATTTAATTCGCATGGTTATTATTTGTATTAGAAAAGAAATGCGAAAATAGGGAAAAAATGGAGCTATTCAAAAGGCTTTCATTATGACACAAAAAAAGGTTTCATGAAATGAAATCATTTCATGAAGCCTTTATAATAAATAATGACTGATTTTTATCGCTGTACTATTATTTTTTTAGTAATCACTTCTGTAGCACTTTGCAATTGTAATAAATACATACCAGATGCTAAATAATCGGTGCGCAACAAAAACTGATGGCTACCTGCTGCTTGGGTAGTGTTTAATAAAGTCCGAACCAAGCGACCTGTCTGGTCATATAATACTAATTTAAGATCTTGGGTAGCCGATAAATCCAAGAAAATAGTCGCTTCTGAATGGATTAAATTGGGCTGCACTCGAAGGTCAAATACGGTTGTTGGAAGCGTGGCTATATCTTTAGAACGAGCGCTATTACTTGGCGATTCTTCAACTAAAACGCCTGGTTCTTTACAAGGGCCAATTCTCGCCGTAAAATCACTTCCTGCTTGTGCATAGAAACCTGATTGTAGTATAATATTATTTCCTGCTTGAAAAATAGTCGCTGGGTGAGTAGGCGTAGCTTTGACAATCGCATCAGAGGTAAGTTGAAAATCCGCTTTCATTTCTAATGGATTTTGACCACTATTGGCATCCAAATCACTAGAGGCAACTACCACAAATTCCCCTTCTGCGCTAAAGGGCGCACAATCACAGTCATCAGGCATACCTGTATTATCGCCAGCAGTCTTTTTATCATCCCCCCCTTCACATATATCTACACAATCTTGAACAGTATCACCATCTGTGTCTGGTTGAAATGCAATTTCAACTCGGTCCATAGACCCATTACAAACACCACCTGTAATCGTCCATTCTAATTCATAACTTCCACCCATTACGCCTGTTAAGGTCGCATTAGCCTTCGATAAATCAGCTATACTACCAGAAGTATTAGGATTCTTCGTAACAAAAGACCAATTACCTGTTCCGTCCGAAGCTGGCGTAGCTCCTAATTGAATGCTTGTGCCACATTTGTTCAATACATCAACGCCTGCACTAACAGGAGGATTTAAGGTAACGGTTACTTCATCGCTTACGCCTGCTGGACAGTTGTCGCTCGTCACTTTCCATTGTAGGGTGACTGTACGGCTATTATTTGAATTGCCTTCAAAAATATCTGTTGTAGAAAAATTTGTATTGACCATCGCCGTTGAGCTAGTCGAATTGGTGAGCGTTCCTGCATCATTAGGATTTGTAACAAAAGTCCATTGCCCTGTTTCACCTGTTTGCAAAGTACTCCCTTGTAAGGTATAACTATTGTTACAAACAGTTGTATCTACGCCTGCATTGACTGTAGAACAAGATAAAAGAAGTTTTACAGTAGCAGTATCAGGGGTGAGGCAAGCACCATTATTAATATATTGAAAATTGGAGGTAACAAAATCAGCATCAATAGCTACACTTCCCGTCATCGCATTAAAACTGCCGCCAGTTCCATCTACTCTACTCCAAGCACCTCCTGCTTCTATTCCTTCCACTAAATCTGCTAGGTTAATTTCGTCTCCATCTTTAACTACTTTTTCTGAATCTATACCTGCTTCAAAGGGAATTAATTTATACAAAATATCCCCGCCTTTTAAAGTTTTCTCGTTATTATAAAAAAGCGTTCCATTATGCTCAAAAAAGTCAGAAGGAGCAGAATCAAACAATCCTTCATTCGTGTCGTGTATTTTTGCTTCTTTTGTTTTAAGATCAATTGATAAAAGATTGCCACTTGACTGTAGCCCCCCTACTTGTGACTGTGTATATAAAATATCTCCAATAATAAGCCCCCTATAATACGTAGCAATACTTTGAGTAGAGTGACTATAAAGTTCTTCTACTTCATTTGTATTCATATCAATAGCCCAAATATGTCGCTTAGTATCGCCAGATCTAGTAAAAGCAGAAATATAAAATTTATCAGCTGATTTTGTTAGAAGACCAATACTAGTTATCCCTTCAATTATTTTTTCAGCGGTCGTTTCTCCCGCTTTTATCACAAAAACCCCGCTCCCTTCTGCATCAGTAGCTTGGAAATAGTAATTATTACTTTCAGAAAGGACATCAAAATAATTTATTCTACCTAAAGCTGATTCAGTACCAGAATTAATAATAATAGGCGTAAAAGTATCACTACCAGGAGTAGTTACGTAAATTTCATTTCCTTCTGTAGCTGAATTTACCAGAAAAAATAGCCGCCCTCCTACATAAACGCCTGAAGAATTAAAAAAGAAATCAAAAGAGTCTCCTTCATTTAAATTCAATTTCACCGCATTCATTGTTCCTTTTTCTAAATAATAAAGGCTTTCTTCTTCAGCTTCATCAGGTTGTTCGAAATAAATATAATTTCCTGCTGAAAAGGGATTTCTTACTTTATTCGTACCTTCCACAATCTGTACGTCTAGACTACCTGCAGTAACCGAAAGTAATTTTCTATCAAAAATGGACCTGTTCGTCGAATCTACTATGGCTGTAAAATAAAGTTGTCCATCTAATTCTATAAATTTTTCTGGAGAACTACTATATTGATCTCCTGGTCGAATATCTACAGAAAGTGTATCAAGCATCCCAGTAGTCACCATATATAATTCTTGTCCACGCTGACCATCATTTGCAACAAAATACGTTTTTCCTCCTGACTTCGTAAAATAAACCTGATCATATTCTCCAATAGATCCACCAAAGCCAGGGTTAATATCAATCATAGTCGTATCTAAGCTACCCAATGTTACTTTCCATACTTCTTTCCC
>CALFWI010000198.1 GCA_937928615.1 uncultured Saprospiraceae bacterium
ATATACTAGGGCAAAATGGGGCAAAAATTATTTCTGCTGTTAAGGTTCAGGAAGAAACAGCAGATGGTATTTTACGAGCAGCCATTCACATTAATGGAGTGCGTAGAGCAACCATTTGGGGAGTCGATTTTCAAACCAAAACAGATGTTGGTGGTATAGCCGTCTTAATTGAAGATTCCCCTAGAACCGTCCTTTCTAAAAACAAAATGACCAACTATCAAATTGGTGTAGCGGTAGAACAGGGAGATGATGCCATTATCTGGAAAAATAAAATAGCCACCACCACCAAAGGCTTAACAGGAGAAGTATTTGAAGTGTATGGTATTCTTGTCGTCAACGGAGATAGAGTAAGAATTCTCAAAAATAAAATCACCAATGCTTTTTTTGGGATGTGGATGTGTGATAAAGGAGGCGTATCTATGCATAATGAAACTTATGGCAACTTCATTGGTCAGCTTTTATGTAATTATGTACCAGATGTTTTCTTGATAGAAAGTGGGGCAACAGGGTCCGAAGAAGCGGCAAATAAATGGATGCTCAGAGATAATTATTCCCATGATAATTTTGATGCGGGTTATTTAGTAATTGATGACGCTAATAATAATATCTTGATTGACAACCAAGGAGGGAATAATGCGACCTATGATATTGAATTGGCAACCGATAGTTATCGCTTTGGTTTCTTAACCCCAAAAAGTTTTGAGAATAAAGTGAATGCAGGGAAATATCCGAATGTGACGATTAAAGATTGCGGAGAAAATAATGTCGTTCGTGGTGGGGTTCGGATTAATATAGGATTAGATCCTTGTTTATAATATTAGTGGATGTAGTAGCTGAATATTAATTAACAATAAAAAGACCAATATCTGTTTCTTTTTCGGTAGATAAAAAAGAAGCCGAAAAGGAAATCGAATCGTTTGAAGGTAGAAGAGGTTAAAGTAGTAGTGAATAACTTTGAAAAAAATTGGAAGTATACAGATACAATATTGGAGGGGGCTGTGAGGTGAAATAATGGAATAAAATGCGCTTGATCTTTTAATTATTCTCTCAATAAATCTCGGGCTTTCTGAAAGGAGGGCTTGGGATTTTTCCAATGGACATAAAAAAAGGCAGATTTTCTAAAAAATCCACCTTTTTTTATGCTGTGTTTCAATTATCTTCCAATTCCAATAATCTTCCGATTCAATTTCTCATCTGCCTCCCCACCTGCAAAATCATCAAAAGCCTTTTCTGTTACTTTAATAATATGGTCAGTAATAAAAGGTGCGCCTTCTCTAGCCCCTTGGTCTGCATCTTTAATACAGCATTCCCATTCTAAAACGGCCCAGCCATCATAGCCGTACTGCGCTAATTTACTGAAAATAGAACGGAAATCTACTTGCCCATCACCTAGAGAACGGAAACGTCCTGCTCTATCTGCCCATCCTTGATAACCGCCATAAACCCCAACTCGACCAGAAGGATTAAATTCTGCATCTTTGACGTGAAACATTCGGATATAATCCTTATAAATATCAATGTAAGCTAAATAATCTAATTGCTGTAAAACAAAGTGACTTGGGTCATATAAAATGTTCACTCGCTTATGATTCTTGGTTGCTTTTAAAAACATTTCAAAAGTAACCCCATCATGTAAATCTTCTCCAGGGTGAATTTCATAACAAACATCTACGCCATTGTCTTCTGCGACATTTAAGATAGGCTTCCAACGCTTCGCTAATTCTTTAAAAGCCGTATCTACTAAGCCTTGAGGACGTTGAGGCCAAGGATAAACGGTATGCCAAATGAGCGAACCAGAAAAAGTAGCATGCACATCAATGCCTAAATTTCTACTGGCTTGTAAAGCCCATTTTACTTGTTGTACCGCCCATTCCGTTCTTGCCTTTGGTTTGCCATGTACTTCTGCTGGTGCAAATCCATCAAACATGACATTATAAGCAGGATTTACAGCTACTAATTGTCCCTGTAAATGAGTCGATAATTCGGTGATTTCTAATCCGTAACTATTGACTTTTCCTTTTAATTCATCGCAGTAAGTTTTACTTTCTGCGGCTTTTTGCAGGTCTATTAATCGGTCGTCCCAAGTAGGTACTTGAATGCCTTTATAGCCAATACTTGCAGCCCATTTACAGATATTCTCTAAAGAATTAAATGGGGCTTCATCTCCCATAAATTGTGCTAAAAAGATAGCAGGTCCTTTTATGTTTTTCATATTGTGTGGTGATTATTTTAGGTTAAGAATAAGTACGACGCTGTTTCTTAACCTAAAAATTAATGAAGGCGGGAAATTAAGGAAAATGATGGAAATATTAATAAAATGATACCGTTTTAAATTGACTTTCTTGGTTTGCCAACAATTTATAGGAACTATACGTCAACTTTAGCAGTTATTTGATAGGTTACCAACTATTTTAAATATATAGTGTATCTTTATATTAAATGAGTAGATGGAGTAACTCAATTAATATAATCGTCAAATTTACTTTTCAGTCAGCCAAATGAATTTGGCGACTACATTGTTCAATACTACCAAATAAAAATCATTAAATTCCTATGGACAATCGCCCCAATTCTTTTTATGGCATTGACTTTTCTGATAAATTAAAAGTTCAACCACCTAAAAACTGGAAAAATAAGCTAAAAAAACTATCCTTCTATTTGCTTTGCTCTGATTTGCCAGTTGTCAAAGCTAAAAAAATCATTGATTCCCTTAAGCAATTATCAGATGCGAAAATTGAAAAGTTACTAACTACTTATCAAGTACAGCATCAACAATTCACCAAGCTTTGGCGCACGGTTTTGGAGGAACATAACTTACACCTGTACAAAGCGCAGCAGGACCAAATTAAACGATTAGAGGATTGGGTAGGTCATTTTGGCCCATTGTCGAGTGGAGAAATACGAGAATATGCTGACTTATTTGATTTAGAAAAAAGAGACGTTGATAATTTACAAAACAAAATCAATTATTGGGTCTATCATTCGCCTGCTAGAATTAAAGCGTATTTGGATGAATATGTAGTGGGGCAGGAGGGCGCTAAAAAAATGGTTTGCTGGGCATTTTATAATCACTTATTACGCACAGGAAAAGTTAAACCTCAGAATACTAGATTAAAATTAACGGATTTACCAAAATCTAATATTTTATTATTAGGCCCTTCTGGTTCTGGTAAAACTTATACGATTAATACGTTAGCCAAACTATTCGGTTTACCCTTGATTAAAGTAGATTGTGCGAGTTTGGTTTCTTCTGGTTATGTTGGAAAAAACCTCTCGGATACTTTTTCTCAACTGGTGAAAGCGTCGCCAGGAGGCATTCGAGAGGCGGAAAAAGGGATTGTCTTTTTTGATGAATGGGATAAAATAGCCTCCTCTTTAGGTAGTAAACGCTCGGTTGGTGGAACAGAGTTGCAAACAGAATTTTTGAGCATTATTCAAAAAGGCACTTATACTTTTAATGAACGGCATTCCCATGGTGGTTACCATAAAAACAATATTAAAACGGATAATATTTTATTCATTTTTGGTGGTGCTTTTTCTGGTATTGAAGATATTGCGGCTAAAAGACTGGACAATAAACAGATTGGATTTAATGGAAATGTAACCAATTCTACGCCCAAAACTGCTTTAAAGGCAGTCAATCACGAAGATTTAGTAGATTTTGGCCTATTGCCAGAGTTGGTCAATCGAGTCAGTTATATCGCTTTATTTGATTCTTTGAATAAGGCAGAAATTTTGAAAATCATGAAAGATTCGAAAGAATCTGTTCTGGATGAATTCAAAGCTTATTTCAAAGCACATAATAAACGTTTAATTATCAAAGAGGAAGTTTATGAAGCAATTGCAGAAAAAGTGGAAGCTTCTGGAAAAGGAGCTAGACAGATTAATAATTTATTATTGGCATTATTCCGAGATGTGATTTTTGATTTGCCTGATGCTAAGGAGAAGACTTTTACTTTTACGAAGGAAGATTTGACAGCAAGTTGGTAAAAGCGGATATAATTATCTTCCAGTAACTTTCCGTTACTGGAAGATTTTTAACAAAAAATGAAAAAAGAGAAGCAGGGTTTTTTTATAAAAATTTTATCCGCTTCAAAAAAGTGATGCATTCATTGTTCATCATGTTGTTGCTATTATTGCTAAAAAGCAGCACGCCGCAAATCCAAGGTATGTGGAAACTCAGGGCTAATTGGAATTTGCTGGACTTCTATGTTTTCTTTTATCACATTATTTGTCGTTACATAACTAGTCATTTGTTCCGTTGGGGTAGTTGGATGAATGACGGTGGTCTCTTGTTTAGGACTATGATTGAATTCCCAGAATCGAGTCGTTCTTCTACTTTCTGCTTCCAAACTATTCACAGGGAACGTATCGTAACTTCTGCCGCCAGGATGGACAACGTGATACGTACATCCACCGACTGACCGCTCATTCCAAGTATCATATAAATCAAAAACTAAGGGAGAATTGATGTCGATAGTTGGATGCAATGCGGACGGTGGCGCCCATGCTTTGTATCGAATAGCTGCCACGTATTTACCTGCATAATTAGTTTTGACCAATGGAATTTTTATGGAATTACACAAAACCATATATCGTTCTGGATTAAAATCTTCTACTAAAATTTCTAATTTTTCTACCGACGAATCTACAAACCTAGCTGTACCTGAACTAGACATTTCTTCACCCAATACAATCCAAGGCTCAATGCCCGCTCGTAGCGTCATATTTACGCCGTTGACGTTGACCGAACCATAAATAGGAAATCTAAATTCCAGAAATACTTCTAACCATGCTTGCTTAAAAGGAATCCCATTGCGATTGAGGTGATCGACCACCTCTTTCATATCTTCTTTGATAAAATGATGGAGCATAAATTTATTATGCAAATCTGTTCCCCAATGAATGAGCTTGTTTTTGTAAGGATGTTGCCAGAAAACAGCGACTAATGATCGAATCAAAAGTAATTGTACCAAACACATTTCTTTATGTGGAGGCATATCAAAACCTCGCAATTCCAAAATACCTAATCGGCCCGTGGATGAATCAGGACTGTATAATTTATCAATACAAAATTCTGCTCGATGTGTATTACCTGTAATGTCAGTTAGTAAATTTCTAAAGATTCTGTCAACTAAATAAAATGGTGGATGCTCATGCCGCTCTAATTCTTTGAAAGCAATCTCTAATTCGTATAAAATATCGGGGCGACCTTCATCTACTCTCGGTGCTTGACTGGTAGGGCCAACAAATTGAGAAGAAAATAAATAAGATAAACCAGGATGATTTTGCCAGAAATTAAGCATTGACCGCAATAAATCTGGTCTTCTAAGTATCGGACTTTCTGCGGGAGAACTACCGCCTAAAGTAATGTGATTGCCGCCGCCTGTTCCCGTATGCTTGCCATCTAACATGAATTTGTTGGTCCCTAAACCAACTTCATCTGCTGCCTGAAATAAGGTGTCGTAAATATTGGTGATGCCCTGCCAAGAATCGGCAGGGTGTACATTGACTTCGACCACTCCAGGGTCAGGTGTTACAGCTAATTTGACGATATTTTTATTATAAGGTGCTTGGTAACCTTCTAAAATAACTGGAATATTTAAACTTTCTGCGGTGATTTCAATAGTATGCAGTAGGTCTAAAAATTGATTGATGTCTTTGATTGGGGGTAAAAATAAGTGTAGATTACCTTCGACAATTTGCGTACAAAGTGCTGTTATAAAGATGGCATTTTCTTTATTTTTAGAGCTATTTTCTGGATTGGTTCGATGAGTAATCTTTGCCTGAACCTGTTTTTTATCAACTAAAGGCGTTTCATCCTCAAAAGGATTGGCTTCGACTACAATATCCTCTACTTTTTTGGGCGTAATTTCCAAACGGTCTAAAGGCAAACGCAGGCCTATTTGAGAATTACCTGGCGTCAAGAATAATTTTTTTCGAGTGAATTCCCATTGACAGCTTTCCCAATCATCTTGCTCAAAATTCCAACGTAAAGGTAGTACATAACCTGTTGGATTGGCTATTCCCTTTTTCAATAAATCAACTAACGTCTGTCTTGCCATTTTGGCTTTTGCTACATCTTCCTCTTGCTCAAAATTAACAGGTAAATTATGTTCTTCCCACAAATAGTAATAATGGTCTTCGTAGGCAGCCATCACTTTTTGGGGAGATAATCCTAAATTATAAGCTAGTTGAGTCGTAAATTTGGCAGCTTCTTTCGTTGTCGTTTTTCCTTTTTGAGTAGGATTGCCAATCAAATGGCTTTGTTCCCACATTGGTTGCCCATCTTTTCGCCAATACATTGCATACTGCCAGCGGGGAATTGGTTCGCCTGGATACCACTTGCCTTGACCAAAATGTAAAAAACCTTTTTTGGCAAAAACTGCTTTTAATTTATGCGTCAACTCCAATGCCATGCTTCTTTTATCCTTGCCATCTGCTGCTGTATTCCATTCGGCTGATTCCATATCTCGGTTGGAGATAAACGTTGGCTCGCCACCCATTGTTAACCTGACATCTCCAGCTTGTAATAATGCATCTACTTGATGACCTAATTTATTAATGGCTTGAAATTGAGCCTTTGTATAGGGTTGGGTAACTCGTGGGGATTCATAAATTCTTTCTACTATATTGCTAAATTCAAAATCGACTTTTGCCATGCCTGTCAAGCCTGTAATTGGAGCAGCACTACCTGTAGAAGGGGTGCAAGCCAATGGAATATGCCCTTCGCCTGCAAATAAACCACTAGTAGCATCTAAACCAACCCAGCCTGCACCAGGAATAAAAACTTCTGCCCAAGCGTGTAAATCTGTAAAATCTGCTTCTGGACCAGATGGACCATCTATAGATTTGATGTCTGAGGTTAATTGCACTAAATAGCCAGAAACAAATCTTGCAGCAAGCCCAAAATGGCGTAATAATTGAACTAAGACCCATGCAAAATCTCTACAAGAGCCCAATTTTTTAGAGAGCGTCTCTTCGCAAGATTGCACGCCTGTTTCAAGTCGAATCGTGTAATTTAATTGCTGATAGACATATTGATTAACTGCAACTAAAAAGTCGACGATATTTTGATTTTTAAATTTTTGGCAAGCGGCAAAACATTGCTTTAAGTGCGTGCCAGATTCAGCTATTTCTAAATAGGGTTGTAATTCTTTTATTAGGGCATCTTCGTAGACGAACGGAAATTTTTCGGCATATTCTGCGACAAAAAAATCGAAGGGGTTAATCGTAACCATGTCTGCTAGGACTTCTACATCTATCGAGAATTCTGTCGTTAATTCTTCAAAAACGACCCTTGCCTGATAATTACCAAAAGGATCTTGCATCCAATTGATAAAATGATTGGCAGGCGTAATTTTTAAGGAATAGCCCAAAATTTTCGTACGGGAATGTGGTGCTGGTCGTAATCTAATTACTTGTGGCCATAATTTGATGGCTTTGTTATAAGTATATTTGGTATGATGCCGAATGGCTACATGTAAGCCCATGAGTCGTCTATTTTTTAGTTCTTAATGCCTGTTGCAATTTAAAGATTGAGCAATAATAAGCATAAAAAAACTTAGAAAAAGAGGAAATTTAAATTTGAAATAAAAATTGTTTTAAAGGAATCTTATAGAAGAAATAAATAAAAAATGACGACCGAACAATATAATGTATTGTGTTGATAATGTTGATTCAACACATTGGTAAAATTGTAAAATGAACGTAGTTTTATCTTCATTTTTATTGCTATATTTAGCGCCTTATAGGCAAATTATTAACGAATTACCTTCAAATATGATAGAACTTCTAGAGAATTATAAGGCGGAATCAGGTATGTATGATGAAGTAGTGGAGGGGCTTAAAAGTGGCGTCAAACAGTATCAGAAATTTATTGACTTATTGTCTGGGATGCACCTAGATGATTTTAAAAAATTAAATGAAACGACGAATATTGCCTTCCTTAACCAAGGCGTGACTTATGCGCTTTATAATAAAGAACAGAGCGTAGAACAGATTTTTCCTTTTGACCTTTTTCCAAGAATTTTGCAAGGTGCAGAATGGGATAAAATAGAAAGAGGGGTTATTCAAAGAAATGAGGCACTCAACCGTTTTCTTCATGATGTTTATAATTCGGGGCATATTTTAAAAGATAAAGTGGTGCCTATCGAATTGATTAAAAGCTCTAAGCATTATTGCTCGATGATGGAAGGATTTTCGCCCAAGAAAAATATCTATTGCCATATTAGCGGGACAGATATTATTCGACATGCCGATGGCGAATTTTATATACTAGAAGATAATCTTAGAAATCCTTCTGGAGTGAGTTATGTTTTGACGAATCGTTTGGCAATGAATCGAGTTTTGCCTAAAGCTTTTGATAGGACAACGGTTGAACCTGTCAATGAATATACGGACCACTTAATTAATATGCTTTGGGAGGTTTCTGGTCGGGAATTAGGGGATATATTTTGTGCTTTATTAACACCTGGCCCGTATAATTCTGCCTATTTTGAACATACTTTTTTAGCTCAAAAAATGGGGATTGAATTAGTAGAAGGACGGGACTTATTTACAGAAAATGATTTTGTTTATTTAAAAACGATTGGTGGAAAAATCCGAGTAGATGTCATTTATAGAAGAATTGATGATGCCTTTTTGGATCCTGATGTATTCAATCCTGATTCAATGTTGGGGGTTCGGGGCTTAATGAATGCTTATATTAAAGGCAATGTAACAATAGTGAATGCACCAGGAACGGGTATTTCGGATGATAAAGCGATTTGTGCCTATGTGCCAGATATGATTAAATATTATTTGGGAGAGGAGCCGATTCTCAATAATGTACCAACTTATATTTGTGAAAGACCAGCTGATTTAAACTATGTATTAGAGAATATACAAAAACTGGTCGTCAAACCAGTCGATATGTCTGGTGGATATGGCGTTTGTATTTGCGAGGAAATGACGATAGAAGAATTGGGAGAATTGAAACGTAAAGTGAAAGCAAACCCAAGGGATTTTATCGCTCAACCAAAAATGAGTCTAAGTACGCATACAACTTTTATCGAAGCATCCGAAAATTTTGAACCTAGACATATTGATTTGCGCACCTTTTGTATTATGGGAGGAAATGAACCGTATGTGCTAAATGGAGGCTTAACTAGAACGGCATTAACGAAAGGTAGTTTGATTGTCAATTCCTCACAAGGAGGTGGTTCAAAAGATACTTGGATTATCAAAAACGAAATATAATGTTAGCAAGAATTGCAGAAAATTTGTATTGGATTGGGCGAAATATTGAAAGATGCGAGCATTGTTCAAGATATATGAAAGTTCAATTTTTTTCTACTTTGGATGCGCCGATGGCGCAAAATAAAGACTTCGCTTTGCGGTCTATTTTATTTATGTCGGGGGCTAATTTTCAAAGCCAAGGTCAAGGTAATTTGAATGAAAATGAAGTATGGCAAAAAGTAATTTTTGACCCTAATAATAGCAATAGTTTGCTCAATTTGATAAAAAATACGAGAGAAAACGCTCGAAGTATTCGAAATGCTATTTCCGAAGAATTTTGGGAATCTATCAATAAATGGTATTTAGACAGTAGGGCTTGGGATGCTCAAAAGTTTTCCTCCAACCAGCTATTTGATTTTACAGAAGCCATGAATTCACATATCGTTTTAATTAAATCGAGATTGCATCATACTTTTTTACACGATGATATTTGGAATTTTATTTGTTTGGGCGTTTATACAGAAAGGGCTTTGCAAATCTTAAGAATCATTAGAAGTAAAATTTCGGACAGTGTCATTTTAAGTAATAATGGCGAAAATCAAGCCCTTTTGCAGTATCAATGGACGACTTTACTCATGTGTTTGGAAGCTTTTGGTATTCATAAAAAAAAATACATGGGGCTGCGGTCTAAAAACTCTATTTTTGAATTACTCTTGGCGCATGATGGTTTCCCTCGGTCGCTTAAATATACGTCTCTGAAAATTAAAAGGCATTTAACAGGAATTTCTGTTCATCCGACTGGGCATCAGCAAGTAAAAGAAAATTTTGAAGCTATTTTAAGTGATTGTTTAGCGTTTAATAGCTTTTCAGAAGAAGCGGAAATTATTAACCTAATTGATAATGCTTATGATTGTACGGCAAGCTTTCATTTTGACATTGAACAATTGTATTTTCAATAAAAATAGTAGCATTAAAATAATTGCTACCTAATTTTTACCCCATTAATTGACTTTTGCTGATTAATTTATAGTAATTTTGTAGCTAATATTTACCTCTTTTAAAAGAAAATTTACCTAAAAAGCTCCCCCTAATCTAGATAAATCAAAAACATTTTACAAAAACAAACAAACAAACAAGTATGACTTATTGCTTAGGTATTCGAGTAAGAAAAGGCTTAGTAGCGATTGCAGATACCAGAATTACTTCGGGGTCAGAAACGACAACGGCTAAGAAAGTATCTATTCATTCCAACGAACATGGAACTATTTTTTTGATGACTTCTGGTTTGCGGTCGATTAGAGATAAGGCGGTTACGTATTTTGAAGAAATTTTGGAAAAAGAAGGACACAAATACGATAAAATGTATAATGTGGTCAATGCCTTTGGTAGGCAATTGAGAAGGGTTTCGGCGGAGGATAAAATTCCCTTAGCAGAATCTGGACTGAGCTTTAATTTGTTCACTATCGTAGGTGGAAAATTAGCACAAGACAAAGAGCATAAAATGTATTTACTTTATCCAGAAGGCAATTGGATAGAAATTGGCCCTGCCACTCCTTTTACCATTATTGGAAATTCGGGCTATGGAAAACCTATTTTAAATAGAACGCTGAATTACGAATCTAGTATTAGATTTGCACTAAAAACAGGATTTCTTTCTTTTGATTCTACTAGAGTGAGTGCAAATGACGTTGGTTTCCCTATAGATGTAGTCATTTATAAAGATACTGGTGAAATGATAGAAAAACGTTTTGAAGAAGAAGATTTAAAGGATATTTCCACCGTTTGGGGAGAGCGATTAAGTGATATTATTAAAGAAGTACCCGAAGATTGGATTGATAATATTAATGTTTTGTCTGAGGAAAAGGGAAATAAATTTATTTCTTATGACCAGTAATCATCCTTAATGAGGGGTAATTAGCGCCTGTCCGTAAACTTTTGTTTTGCGAGTCAAAAGTAGTCGCCAAATTTATTTGACTGATTCAAAGTTCTGAATATTAATGATTTACAAATCTATTAAATAAAATTGGTGATTACAAGCGGCTTGAAATCGACTTTACGGACAGACTCTAATTAGAAAATACCCAATCCAATTACGGCTCTTATCCTTCTTTTAAATAGGCGCTATGTAGCTGGGAGTGTCAACCTGTATATCACTTATTTCCCAAATCATCTTCTTTCTTCACTTTTGGTGGTTTAACCTCTGTTTTTCCATTCCGTTTCATAAAAGAAAACAATTCGTCAAAATCATTAAATTCTTTTCTAAAAGAAAGCCCTACCCCTGTGTTATTTCGGCGTCCGCCAAAGATTTCGGGTTCATTTTTATAATATCCTCGTACTTTTAATCGACGGTCTTTGGTTAATTCATATTCAATAATAAAATCTCCTGTAACCAAAGCATCACTGCTATTATTGACTACAGAAGCACCCCCTAAATTTGCCTTACCCGCAATATTTACCACCCAACGGTCTTTGAGTCTAAGTTTTGGATTAATAGAGAATTCATGTCCAGTACCTAAATTATTTGGATTATCTATGGTTGCGGCATCGTATTGATTATAGTTGACATCAAAATCTTCTAAGACTAAAAAATTACTTTTAGAGAGTCCTTGGGAGAATATTTCTCTTAAATAAATGGACAATTGATTGGATAATAATTCACTTAGCGTATTGATGGCTAATTGAGATTGCCGTCCAGCAAAAAGAGTGCCTTGGTTGGAAGGTAAAAAACTACCAAATAAAATAAGCCCTAGAACCTGGGTATTCAATTCATTATCATCTAGTTCAACGGATCGCACTTTATTATCTGTATAATTTTTTAATTCTCCTGTTAAATTTGGAAAATCTAGACTGAAATTAATATTCGGTTTCAATAATTGCCCTGTCAATCCCATCGTTAAATCTACCGCTGTTGACTTTCTGGCTTCTATTTTGGTCTCTTCATCATTTAGGTATTCCAAAATGAAATTATAAGGAGAGGTGCTTAACGCTTTGTATTCTGCATCTATGTTAATGATAGCATTATAGGGGTCTCCTGTCCAGTTAATGGTACCGCCTCTTTTCACCACAAATGGTTTATTCACTACATTTAATAACGTAAATAAATATTCCCCTTGCTCGATTTCATAATTGCCATACATGGAGATATCCCCACTTCTGTTCATATCCATTTTGATACTACCATTTCCTGTACCTTTCATAATATCGCCAGCTTGTTCATCAAAAATGAGTAAGACTTCTGCTGCGTCTGTCATTTCTAATTCCATGTGTAGGTCAACTCCTTTGATTTCATTGGTTGTTGATGGTAATTGTGCTTCTTCTTCCGATACTTTTGCGACTTGAACCGTATCTGGTTGTTCAAAACGAATAAAACTAGCTTCTTCCACAGTGCTTTCTCCTGACACAGGAATAGACACCCTTGTACCTCTAGCGGTAGTGGCTTTTATATTGATATTGGTTCGGTCAAAATTACCAGAGAAATAAATATCTCCTTTACCTATTCCTTTGCCGTAATAGATTTCATTATTGGCTTTAGTGGTATTGATAACTGTAAAATGGTCGGATTGTACTCGACAATCTAAGGCTAATTTATTGAAAAATTGATGGGTAATTCCACCTGTTATTCTAGCGGCATTTCCTTCTTCATCAAAAATAGTTCCTCCCGAAGCATCCAATAACCAATCGTTGTTCATTTTGACTATTTCATCTCTAATAATGTATTTGGTATTGGTGTATTCTAATAAGGTGCCGCCTTCATAGACTCTAAGATTGCCGTCTAAATCAGGGTCGGATAATAAACCTTTTAAAGCTAATTGTCCATCTATATTCCCATACGTACCAGAGATACCACTTCGGACAAAATATTCCGCTAGATGCAAGGGATATTTATTGATGTCTACTTTGATGTCTAAATAATTTGGACGCTTGGTAAGTAATTCTGATTGGGCATCCATATTAGGTGGATTATAGAAACCCGTTAATGCCATTTGTCGGTCGCCATTCTGAGTCGTTAGGCGAACATCTATGGGACTTTTGATATTGGGCGTGGTAGCTGTTAAGGCTAATTCTCCATAATTGTCCCAATTAATGTTAAAGGTATCTGCTACTAAATTAAGTTGTAATTTCTCTAAGGCAAATAAATCTTCTACACTTACATCTAATTTGTATTCCCCTTCAAAATCTAGTTTACTGAAGTCCCATAAAGTATCAATATAGCTAGCATTAAATCCTTCTACGGACAAAGCCAATCCTTTATCGAATAGGCTATTAATAGCTACTTTTTGCTTTCCTTCTGAAATTTGAAAATTTTGGGTTTGTATAAAATCTTTACCGATTTGTAGGTAGTTATCTGGCTCGATATTCCAAACTCTATTGAGGATCACTAAATTAGTCGGTAATAAAGAGATATTAAATTGCTCGCCTGCTAAAGCGAATTTTCCTTCCAAGTTTAATTTGTCTAATTCATGCGTCACATCCGCCGCGTTCAAATTAAAGGTAGCAGCATCATTTTCGATATAAGTTAATAAAGAAACATAATCGAATTTTAAATTACCAATTTTACTGCCTTGAACTGAAAAATCTATTTTTCCTTCTTTTTCGCCACCGCCAGTTACTAACTTTATTTTTTGCGTAGCTACATTACCAAATTTGAAATTAGGTACTTCTAAATCTATCAATAAAGTATCTTTTGCCAAATCGAAATAGGCATTCAATTGAACATCCTTAAGGGTATCTAAATTTTTATCTAATAAATAAGTGAAATTTTTAGTGTCAAGTATCTTTAATTTTAAATCAAATTCATTAGCGGTAACAGATGTATCTTGCTTACTATGAATGTTAAAACGATTGGCATAGCCTGTAAAATTCTTTTCAAAATGTTGTAAAAGCGCTTCTCCAACGGTTGTTACTTCAAAATTCCCTTCTAAAGTGGCTTTAAATAATTCAGAATTAGCCCGCCAAATCTTTTTTCTTTCCGAATTGATAGCAGATGAAAACTTTAAAGAATCTATTTGGTACGTTTCCTTTCTATCTTTTAATAAAGTGAATTCGTGAAGCGTGGCTCTACCTAATAAATCATTGACATTATTACCTCGGATTTTTAAATCAATATCTCCTGCTAAGATAATGTCCTCTTTTATCAAATTTAGATTCTTTAAATCGACTCGATTAATGTCTACCTTAAAATCAAAGAAAGGAACACTTTCTTCAAAATTAATGGTCCCATCAAATAGAAAATCTATATTGTCATCTTGGATGGCAAAATCTCCAATAAATAAATTTTTATTAAGGTCCCCTTCAATATTTAAATTTTTATAATCATAGCCCTTAAAAGCAAAATAATCTATAGAAGCTTTTAATTTGGCGAAGGCAGTGTTTTTGGTTAAACCAACCCCATCATAGACCTTTGAACTAACCGTTACGAGACCAAAATTGGGGTTGTCTGTCCAGCGGGCTAAATCAAAATCTGTTAGAGATAATTGCCCTGAATACTGAGCTTGTGCTCTACCTGCTTTGGAATTGAGCTTCATATCCATTGCTGCTACGCCTAAATCTGTTTGTAGATTTCCATCGGTCACAAAATCATTGAAGAAACCATCAAAACGCCCTGTAAAGCTTAAATTCCCTAGTTTATCAAAATTGGTAGGAGGGGTGAAATTAGGAATCAATTGCCTTAAGGTCTGCATGTTGGTGTATAAATGTTCTAACTTTAAACTTAGAAATGCCTCATCACTTTGGGTTAAATTTCTAGAATTAAAATTTCCTTTTAAACGCATGCTTTGCCCTAAGCGAAGATTCAAATTTCGTCCTTTCAGATTATTCACTTTCCCTCTTAGATTACCATCTATATATATCGTTTCATTTTTGTTTTGTGCAAAAAAAGTATTGCTTTCTAATTCTGGAGCGAATGCCATAATATCTCGAACGGCAACATGAGCATCGTCAAATTGTCCATCCATAATTACCCGATTGACATAGTCTCTAAAATCAGGATATTTTCTAAATTTCATGACTAATGTATCGCCTAAATTAGAATAGGGAGTCACTAAGGACATGCCATTTAAGGCGACTTTTTTAGGCGTAACGATTGCTTCTTTTGCAGATAAATTATTTAATACAAATCCAGACCCTTCTTTGAAAGAGAGTTGCTTTGATTCCCCTTTAAATATCCAATCTTGAATCGTGAAATCTGCTGCTAGAATATTAATGTCGTAGAAATTTAAATGGTCATAGTCAATTTGGTCTTCTCGGGTCGTTTTAATTGGTGCATTTCTATAATTATGATGGATAAAGGTCCCATCACTCAGCCCAAAGTCTACCATATTAACGAACCATTTTTTACTAGCTGTTTGAGGGACTTCTTCCGTTTCAGGAGCTAGTGCTAAATTAGCTATTGTATCTGCTGGTAAAAGAGGCAATGGATTCTTGGGAAAATTTATCAGCGTTACATAAGGTGCTGATAAGCGAATTCTTTTGGCAATGACAATTCGTTCTGCTAGATTTAAGCTATCTATAAAAATGTCCCCTCTAGCTAAATTAATGCGTAACTCTTCTCCACCCACACTATCATCTTTGATAAATGCCACATCTCGTAAGTATAAAGCATCGACATCTAAGAAAAAGGGTTTTCCTGTAGCTTTTTCTTCCTTATTCTTTTTATTATTATTTCCGCCCAACTTATCTAATAACTGCATGAAATCATCCTTGCGTTCATTGGGATAACGCCGCATATAAAATTTAGCGCCAGTTAGCGTTAAATCATCAACCTTCAATTCTTTTTGTAATAATTTAAAAATATTAGTGTTTAGATTGACGGTCAAAGCTTCGCTGTAGAGTAGGGTGTCTCCATGGAAATCTGCTGCATAGAAATTTTCTAAAACTAATTTATCAAAAAAATCAAAAGAAATATGGTCGAATGTGACAGTGGTTTTTAACTCTTTGGAGACATATCGAGTGGTCGTTTTTAAAACTACATTTTGAACGAACTCAATTTGTAAGACAAAATAAAGGAGTAGAAATAGCCCAATAATTAGGGCAATAGCATAGCCGAAGACTTTGAGGAGTCTATTCAACAGAGGAGTATCCACCGTTGGTGGGCCGATATTTGGTGCTACATTTTCCAATTAATTGACGGTTCACTGCTTGTTCCGATGATCATCGGAGGTTTACGATACATGGTTTATATTTTGCCCTGATTGCTTGTCTATATAATAAACCCGAAAATTAGGTATAATTGTTTACTTAAACTTGGATTTAACGGAAATTTAAGATGGATGACTAGAGATTGAGAGCCGATGTTGGTGTTGGGAAGTAAATTTTGTTTACCCCACAGATTAGATTAATCATGGATACTCGTGGGAAACAAAAAATTGCGGGAAAACAAAATTCATGGGGAAACAAAAATTCGTGGGGAACAAAAATTCGTGGGAAAACAAAAATTCGTGGGGAACAAAAATTCGTGGAGAAACAAAAATTCG
>CALFWI010000199.1 GCA_937928615.1 uncultured Saprospiraceae bacterium
TTTGAAATTTAAAAACCTGTTGGTTGGTGTGATTACAGGACATTTTACCCTAGAAGAATGGGCGCGCTTTATTGCCGATGAAAGAGAGTTGACAAAGCGGACGACCAATTTATTAGTGCAGCGATTGACCAGTCAAGTGGCTATGTTTAACCAGTAGTATTCGTTAAAAAATAAAAAATGGCATGGATATTTCAATTGTGGATTGAATCAGATGAAAATGGAGAAGAAATAAGAAATTATTTTTTGTCTAAAAATGAATTAATTACTAATCGTAAAAAATACAAAATAGAAGCATATCAATCTGGTGAAACGGGAAGTATGGTAACGGTCAATGGAATTAGCTTAATAGGAATCCAATCAAAAAATGACGCAGAAGAAATGACGGAAATTGGTTTTAAATTTTACGATTTTTTGAAAAATGCACCTAATTTTCGTTACGCCTTAGTGGGAGTAGAAGTTGACGGATGGAGAGAGGTTGAAGAATTACTTGAGAATCCAAATGAGATAATAATGAAAGGATTCGTAATAAGTGAGAAATTTTATCAACAAATAAAATGTACTGTAAAGATGAAAATATTTAAAAATGATTATTTATGGCTTCCCTACGAAGGAGAAGAATATATTGAATTAAAAATTGCGTAAAAAACTGATACTACAATGTGTTTGATGTTGAATTGTTTTCTTGTAAATTAAGAGACTACTCAAATAACTGTGTTTATCAAAAGTCAAAATTTTAGTTATTAGATTTTTATAGTGTACTGCTTGAATTAACAATAAAACAATTCAACAATATGACAGTTACAAATCCTTCAAAATATCTTGCTGTCGCTGCCCAAAATTAAAAGCTTCCATCAAAGTCATAGACATCACTTCTTCTAAATTTCCATAAGCTTTATTATAATCTATTTGACTTCTTCTGATGACTTCTTGTGCCTCAGCTCGACCATAAGTATGCGTAATTTCGCATTTTGGCTTGTCTCCTGGCAATTGTTTATAAGTCAAAAAATAATGCTGTAAACGATTGATGATAGAAGGGGGTAATTCTGAAACATCATTCCATTTACCATATACTTCATCATTTTCTAAAACCGCAATAATCTTATCATCTGCTTCTCCACCATCCAACATTCTAAAACCTCCGATTGGTTTGGCTTTTACAATGATGTTTCCGTGGGTTACTTCTCGTTCTGTTAATACACAAATATCTAGTGGATCATCATCACCGATAATGTCTGTTTTTCCTGTTTTTTCCATACAGTAAGCGGCCACTTGCTCTTTACAATAGGTTTGAGGAATGAACCCATATAATGCAGGAACGATATTAGAGAATTTTTGCGGACGGTCAATTTTCAAATAACCCGTCTTTTTATCAACTTCATATTTTACCGTATCAGAAGGAATTACTTCAATGAAAGAAGTAACGACTCTTGGTGTTCTTTTACCTATTTCGATACCATGCCAAGGGTGCGATTTATAACGCAAACCAATTAACTTCCACAATTTATCATAAGCTTCTTGTCCCATTTTTATACAGTTTATAGTACACGGTTCATTAAGAACGGTGTCCAAGGGTGATTAATTAGCGCAAAATTACAGCAACTTGTATTTAGATGCTGTTAAATTCACCTTAATTATAGAATTATATTTTGAAACGTTGTTTTGTTAGGAAAGGTTTACAAATATTGTTTGGAATTTCAACTAAAAGCATACGCCAAAATGGATTTTGCGTGAATGGCGATTGTGTCAAAAATAGGTACGTTAGTATCAGCTTGTTTGAGGAGTAAAGGAATTTCTGTACAACCTAAAATTGCGCCTTCTATTGCTGCTCGTTGAAACGTTTACAGATAAGCGTCATACAAAAACTCCCCAAAATCTTGCACCGCCATAAAATGCTCCATACAAATATCCACGATGTTGTCTTTTAATATGGTGTCCGCAGCAAAAATATGACTGACATAAAATGATTTTTTGATAAGCAACGGCTGTTTTTCGTACTCAGCTGCAAATTCTTTCGGAATGCGTTTGTGTTCTTCTCCTTTGACTTCGCCAAATTTTCCTTTGAAATCTTTATTGTCTATAATCGCTTGAAAACCGTCCATGTCGTAAACAATCGCTTCTCGAATCAATTTTACTTCTTTGGGCTGTGGTCGAAAAGCGCCTGCAAAAATGCCAAAATTATCAGCACCTGATTGGAGATAAATGCCATTGGGTTTCATGCCTTTTCGGCCACCTTCTCCGACAATTGCCGCCATGTGCGTCTTATAAGGAATTTTATCTTTAGAGAAACGCGTGTCTTTATAGATGCGAAACATTGCTTCCTTTGGCGTAATAGAAATTCTGATATCTGCGATTCTTGCGGTATCTATTAAGTCTGCTAAAAAAGCTTTGAAAGGCGCTTCTACATTTTCTTTAAAGCGTTTTTTATGATCATTAAACCAGTCTCGGTTATTATTATTTTCTAATTCTGTGAGGAAATTAAGATAGTCTAAAGTGAAATAAGCCATTTTTATTTTAATTGTATCGAATTGCAAAATAGAGAACGGAGACCATTTCATAGAGCGAGGAGAGATTGACCTAGAGGCAATAATCTATTTCCATCTAAAAAACTTACTTGAAGGATAAAACGCTAATCTAGTCGCTCCATTTTCTCTCCTCAATAATATAAAAGATTCAGTATATTTGATGCTAATTTACATGCTTTTTTAAAGAAACGAACTGAATTTTTTAAAATTTGTAGGTTTCTAAACTTAATTTTTTACATGCAAAGACAATCTTACCAACTCAAAGCAGGGAGTATCGCCAATTTAAAATTAGTTACTTCTGAATTATCGGATCCAATAGGGGATGAAGTGACTATTGCCGTTAAAGCAATCGGACTCAATTTTGCGGATATTTTTGCCATGTTTGGTTTGTATAGCGCCACGCCAAAAGGTACTTTTATTCCAGGATTGGAATATTCGGGAGAAGTTATCAAAGTAGGCCCTGCTGCAAAGACTTATAAAGTAGGGGATAAAATTATGGGGGTGACTCGATTTGGTGGGTATACTTCTCATTTGAATATGGATGAAGGCCATATTATGCCATTACCCGATGGTTGGACTTTTGAAGAAGGCGCAGCTTATTTGGTACAAGTGTTGACTGCCTTTTATGGCTTGAAAAACTTAGGCGCTATTCGAGAGCATTATACTATTTTAGTACACAGTGCTGGAGGAGGCGTTGGTATTTTAGCCAATCGAATTGCTAAAAAATATGGTGCTTATACCATTGGTACAGTTGGTAGTGCCAAAAAAATAGACTTTGTTAAAAAAGAAGGTTATGATGAAGTGATTGTTCGGAATAAATCGACTTTCAAAAAAGATTTGACGAAAGCCTTGGACGGACGAGAATTAAACATCGTTATGGAATGTATTGGCGGTTCTTTTTTTAAAAATGCTTACGAAATAATTGCACCCGAAGGTAGAGTCATTTTTTATGGAGCCGCTCGATATGCTTCTCCTGGTAGTCGGCCAAATTATTTCAAAGTACTATGGGAACACCTGACTCGCCCAATGATTGACCCGCAATCCATGAGTGAAATTAATAAAGGCATTTTAGGCTTCAATCTCATTTATTTATATGAAAGAACGGCTTTGATGCAAAGCTTAATTGCAGAGTTAAAAGATTTGGATATTGGAAAGCCTCACGTTGGGCATGTTTTTGATTTCCCGAATTTGAAAGAAGCGATTAAGTTGTTTCAGACAGGGCAGACGATTGGGAAAGTGGTGGTGAAAGTGTGATTAAAGGAATGATGAACGATGAATTGGCTATCTGTAGTCATCAAATTAATTCGTATTTTACTCCCGTATTTTAAACCTAACCATAATTATATAAAATGAAATTAAGACTGTTATTATCCCTACTACTCATGCTACCCATGTTGTTAATGGCACAAGTCAACCCAAAATGGGTACGCTCTGCCACGATTTCTCCTGATGGAACCCAAATCGTTTTTACCTACAAAGGCGATTTGTACAAAGTGCCTACTGCTGGTGGAAATGCTACCCAATTAACTTATCACGATGCCCACGATTATATGGCAATTTGGAGCAAAGATGGTACTCAAATAGCTTTTGCTTCTGACCGTTATGGGAACTTTGATGTCTTTACAATGGATGCTATGGGCGGTCCTGCCAATCGACTAACTTTCCATTCCAATAATGAACAACCTTTTACTTTTGCTGCGGATGATTCAGCTGTATTATTTGGCGCATTGCGGCAAGATGAGGTCAACCACCGACAATATCCACATCGCTCTCAATCAGAGTTATATAGCGTGCCAGTAAAAGG
>CALFWI010000200.1 GCA_937928615.1 uncultured Saprospiraceae bacterium
AGTAGAGAAGGCGATAGACCTAAAAGAGATAAAGTCTACTTATAGAAACTTTGTAAAAGAATGGCATCCTGACAAGTTTCAAGACCCACAAAAAAAGCTAGAAGCGGAAGAGGTGACTATAAAAATCATAGACGGCTATCACTTTCTAGTTAGTATCGCTCCTGAGACAAAAGAAAAAAATCTAGCAGCATATACGGAGACGATTACTAATTCTAGAGTGATTGACTATAAGCATAAGAGCCTGTTATTAGAAGTCAACTTTGCAGACGGTAATACTTATGAGTACTTTGGTGTCAATCGAAAAAAATTCATCAAATTCATAAACGCCAAGTCTATCAATAATTTTGGGAGGAGACATATATTTAACTCCTTCTTATATCGAAAAGCTAAGCGAAAAGTAGAGACTGTTTAGGACTATTAGTACTAGACTTGTTACCCTTTAAAATTACGTTCATCTGAAAATGTCTTTTCAAAAGGTAATAAGTCTATTGAAGTTTGGTGGGCTATATTGGTCCTCGGGTATTTTGTGATTTTGATGCATTGTCAATATTGGATAACAACAAGTCTTGTGACAATATAATACGCCATAACACATTTATAGCTAGTTACGGAACGCTTTCTTTAAGGCATGGTAATAGACTTTTAATGCGACGGCAGTTAATAATGAAAACCCTCATCTCGTTTTTGATAATATTTCTAATGTTTGGAAAACAACTGAGGCGACCCCTTTGTATGACAACGCTGTAACAACAGGAGCAATCAATGAAGACATAGAGGGACAAGAAAGACCAAACTCTAGTAATCCAGGTGCGGACAATTTTAGTTTGGAAAGTATTCGGTATGCCCCTTTAACGCCAGATGATGTCGGGCCAAATGCTTATGAAGATATCAACACTTCTACTGCAAATGAATATGAAATAAGTGAAGTTTTAGCATATCCTGTTCCTGCTAATAATATACTCCATTTGAATAATATTGATAGCAAAGTAAATAAAATTGAAATAGTGAACTTAGAAGGAACAATTGTTTTATCCTTTAAGATTCAAGCTGCTGCAAGTCGTTTTACAATTAATACCTCAAAGCTAGTAAATGGAATTTACATGCTGCAATTTTCAAAAAAAGGGGATTATAGTAAATCAAAAAAGATTATTATTCAACATTAATACTTGGTAGTACGATCTAAGATATTTAGTTAACCGACTTGAAAACAGCTTTCCTTTTCCTACGACTAAAATGCTATAAAAATAGGAAGGTATTGCCTATATTAGAGCAATTTTTTTATTGACTATCAAAATCCTAACGAGATGAACCAATTAATTAGGCTACCTAGAAAAATGAAATTAGGAGGGGGAATGCTACTCATTTTAGGCGTAATTAGTATGTCTTTTACGAATTTATTTGAAAAGAAAAGGGTAGAAAAATCAGTTGTTTCTATTACAGATTTTAGTGATGTTGTAATGTGTGCACCTGTCACTCGGTTTAAAATAGCGATGGCAGATATTGTAAAGGCAACTAAACCCTTAGCGCCAAAATTAGATACAAAATGGCAAACGAATTTAAAAATAACGAGTACTTCTGCGGAGGCAAAAGTGTTTTTCAATCAAGGACTTTTTTACCTCTATGCCTTTAATCACGCAGAAGCCGACCGTTCTTTTAAAGAAGCCATTCGATTGGATCCAGATTGTGCGATGTGTCATTGGGGCGTCGGCTTAGGTTTAGGGCCGAATATTAACATGCCAATGGCAGAAGCAAACAATGCGGATGCCTACGCTTTTACTCAGAAAGCTTTGGGGTTAAGTGAAAATGTCTCTAAAATAGAAAAGGCATTAATCAATGCTTTAGTAATGCGATATGCTGAAACGCCACCAGCCGACCGTGCTGGTTTGGATTCTATTTATGCAGAGGAGATGCGCTTTGTTGCTCAGCGCTATCGAGAAGAGATAGATGTTGCTACGCTTTTTGTAGAATCTTTAATGGATTGTATGCCCTGGAATTATTGGGAAGCCGATGGGCAACCAAAATCCAGAACTAGAGAAGCTTTAGCAGTGTTAGATTATATCGCAGAAAAAGAGCCCAATCATCCTGGTGCCAATCATTATTATATCCATGCCGCAGAAGCGGTACATCCTGATTTAGCGACCGCTAGTGCCGATAAATTGACGAATATGGACTTGCAATCTGGACATTTAGTGCATATGCCTTCCCATATATACATTCGGACAGGTAGGTATAATGATGCCTCTGTGGCCAATCAAAAAGCGATGTTGGTGGATGAAGATTATATAGAACGTTGCAATATTCAAGGCATTTATCCAGCTGCTTACTATCCACATAATATTCATTTTCTGTGGTTTGCTGCTAGTATGGAAGGACGAAGTGAAGTGTCGATAGCAGCGGCTAGGAAATTAGTAACTAAGACGCCAAAAGCGATGATTGCCAAAGTGCCGAGATTAGAAAGATATTTTACGATGCCTTATTTCTCCTTGATTCGTTTTGGAAAATGGGACCAGGTACTCAATGAACCGAAACCTGATGAAGATTTAATTTATGCGACCACTATGTGGCATTTTGCTAGAGGAATGGCTTATGTGAATAAAGGCAAAATGAGAAAGGCTAAAAAGGAATTAAAATTAGTAGTAGCGGGCGAAACGAACGAAGCTTTAATGACGGTAGAAAAACCCAATTTTCCAACGACTAAATTGGTTAAAATGGCGGCATTGGTTTTGAAAGGAGCAATAGCTGGACAGAAAGGAAAGCATGCAGATGAAGTAACGTTTTTACAACAAGCGGTGACGATTCAAGATGGCTTACGTTATAGCGAACCACCGCATTTTTACTTTCCTGTTAGACAAGCCTTAGGCGCTGCCTTATTAGCCGCCAACAGCGTAGGGGCCGCAGAAAAAGTATTCAAAGAAGACTTAGCTAAGTTTCCTAAAAATGGGTGGTCTTTATTTGGTTTGCAGCAGAGTTTAGAACAACAAAATAAAATGGAGGAGGCCGCTCAAATTAAAAAGGAATTTGACGTTGCTTGGACAAAGGCAGATGTGGTATTGGAACAAGCGGTGATGTAAAAGTAACACAGCTCTGTGAGCGGTGAATAAGAGTAAGCATGCTCGTCAATTCTACTATAAAAGAATTGACGAGCATTTTTATTTACTCATCCTTCAAAAAGTGAGAAGGATTGCTAACAGCGGCAGTATGTATATGCTTCGCTAAACTTATCACTAACATCAAACAAATACAAGCAATTGTTAGAAAGAAAGGCAAAATACCGATAGTTGAACTAGGGGACAACACACTATTCAATAAGCCTTTGATGATAAAATAAGAAAGGGGTAAGCCAATAATAATTGAAATAATAAGGGGCAGAAAAAATTCTTTATTAATCAAATAACTAATATCAAAAAAACTAGCACCCAATACCTTTCTAATGCTTAATTCTTTCATTTTCCGATTTAATAAAAGCATAGCTAAACCAAAAAATCCAATAATAGAAATCAAGATAGTCATAAAGGCAGTTGCAGACAGAATAGAATTGGTCTGGCGATATTTCTCAAAATACCAGAAAAATGCCTCATCTTGGAAAGAATAATTATAAGGACTATGCGGATAGAATTTTTTCCAGCTACTACCCAATGCTTTTGCGGTTGCCTCAGATGTACCCGATTGACTACGGATACTAACGTATTGCAAATCTGCTGGGGTTGCCATTTGTAAAACCATTGGTTTTATTTTGAAATAAAAATCTTCTGCATGAAAATCTTGAACTTCTCCAATAACATGATAATTTTTAGAACCAATTTTAAAATTTTGACCTTCTGCCTGTTCCCAATTCATGGTTCTTCGAAAAGCCTCATTGACTAGTACAGATTGCTCGGATTCTGCTTCTAAATTTTTATTAAAATCTCGACCATCTAATAAAGTCATGCCTAAAGTTGTCAAATAATTATCCGCTATTTTCATGCCTTGTACGTCGTACTGCTCACCTGCAACTTCTATTTTTAAGGGCGCTAAATTTTGCCCCAATTGTTCTCGACTTCCAGTTACTGCGAGTACATTAGGATTTTTTTGAACATCATTTTTAAATTTTTCGAAATCATTTCCATCTTCCAAAGGAATAATGGTGAGGTCCTGTTGTTGATAGCCCCAATCTCTTGCCTTTTGTTCTTTAGCATCTAATAGTACCACAAAGGTTGAAAAAACAGTTATGATGGTCAAAATTAATTGAATGCTAATTAACACCTTACGGAAACTATTTTTAGTCCCTATTTTAAATTCTTTTTTTAAAATGGCATTAGGTGGAAATTTAGAAATATATAAAGCGGGATAACCTGCGCCGCCCAAGGCGGTAATTAAAACAAGGGCAAGCACAAATAACCAAAGAAGTGGTTGTTTGAAAAAGGATAAGCTAAGGGTAATACCTCCGAGCATATTATTGAACGAAGGTATGAAAAAGGTATGTGCTAAGAAAACGCCAATAGCCAACGAGAAGAGACAGATTAAAATATTTTCTGTAATAAATTGCCAAATAATTTGCTGGCGATTACTGCCCATTACTTTTCTGACACTAATTTCTTTTAGCCGAGTAGTAGCTGCCGCTAAAGTGATATTGATGTAATTAAAACAAACCAATAGGAGTAAAATAATGGCAATAGCAATTAAAAAGTAAATAGCTGCTTTTTCTGTAAAACCGAACTGAGCATTTCGGGTATTACTACTATTGAGGGCGATTTGTTTAAAAGGTTGGAAATTTAAACCAACGATATTCCAATCTTCATTGGCTTCATTGATTCTATTTAAGTAGGGGGCTTCCCGAGCTTTAATTTCTGCTATCAATTGCGGTGTTTTTGCTTGCACAAAAGTAATAGAAGCGGTTGTGGTCCAATCTTCCATTTTTTCCATTAAGGTTTTTTGTCGTTGAAAAGGAATAATGATACTAGCAGAAAAAGTAGCATTCTCAGGTGTTTTATCTAAGACCCCATTAATAATAAAACGTTCTATAATTTCTTTTCCTTTATGATTGAATCGGATACTTAATGTTTCTCCAACAGGATTTTTACTACCAAAGTATTTTTCGGCAGTCCAATTGCTTAAAACAATGCCTTCTTGATTGGCAAAATTTTCCTTATTTCCCCACAGAATAGGAAAATCAAATAAATCAAAAAAATTAGCATCTACGAAAGACACTCTTTGAGCAATCACTTTATCCTTATATTCCACCACGCCACCATGATGATTTACCCGAACCATTGTATTTAATTGGGGAAAATCATTTATTAAAGCGTTGCCAAGCGGTAGCGGCACATCATTCCATATGATCTGTTCTCCATTTTGTTGCATGGTTCTTTGAACTACATAAATTTCATCTCTTTTGCTATGAAAATCGTCCATATTATATATAAAATCAACGAATTGGAAAACCACCAAACAGCAGCCAATCGCCAATGCCATGCCAAAAGCATTGATAAAAGTGGTGCCTTTGTTTTTGAGAATATTGCGATAGCCAATTTTAAAATAACTGCGAAACATATCTAGGGAATTTAGTCGGGTGAAAGAATTGTTGTTTCTAGAAAGGGTGCGGCGATTGATGAATAAAATAATTTGTAACCAATACCAGCATTTAGCTTGGAAGAGATGGCCATTGGCAGATTTGTCCATAAAAGATTCGTATAAATCCCCTAAGATTTCCTCTTGCATATCGGCATTGCAATACCACTCGAAGAAGCGGTCTGCCCAAATGGGTGGTTCGGTGTTTTTTAATTTTTTATCCATTTTTATAACAGTCGAAAATATTATTTACCTATTTGTAAAACTAATAAAGCAAAAGTTTAGGCGGAAAACCCAAACAAACCATCTGGCATCAAGCGCCATAATTTATCTCTAGCATCTCTTGCTGCCATTAAGGCATCTTTTCCTGTATTGGTAACGGCAAATATCCGTTTGCGTCGCCCACCTCGTTTGGAAGAGGCGCCACCTAAACCAGATTTGACAAAGCCTTTTTCTTCTAATCTATAAAGGGCCGTATGGACACTACTCAAAGTGACCGAACGATTCATTTTTTCTTTAATCGCTTCTGTAATGGATAAGCCATAAGCTTCTTCGTTTTGAATGCTGACCCATAGCAATACGATTTCTTCAAACTCTCCTAACTGGTATCTTTTCATTATTGTGGATTCATTTTATTAATTACCTATTTGTAAAACTAATGAATGTAAAAAAAGCCTAAAAAGGAAGGCGGTATTTAGGTTTTATTAATTACCTATTTGTAAAACTAATAAAAAGATGGTAGAAATGCAAGTTTTAAAGTAACACAACTCTGTGAGTTGTGACCTCGGTTAGGCTTAAAGTAACACAACTCTGTGAGTTGTGACCTCAGCTAGGCTTAAAGTAACACAACTCTGTGAGTTGTGACCTCGGTTAGGCTTGTGTACAATTAATGTCTCATGTCACAACTCACAGAGTTGTGTTACTTAGGAGATGAGGCTGATAGAAAGCTTCAAAGCCAGGTCTTGCGTAAGTATAGGGGTAATCTTCCCAATAGTCAACGATTTGAGCTTTTACAGCATTTTCTAAAGTGTAAGTGTGGTAAAAAGCTAAATCTTCTCTATCTCGAACCAAGTGGTCATAGGTTTCCGTTAGCCATACATTTCTACCTACAGTCTTATGTAATAGATTAATTTGCCTAGCAGAAAATTTCTTCATGCTTCCAAGTAAATCGCCTATTTCTTTTGTTAATTTATAAAAGGTCAGATGAACATGATTAGACATAATGGTATAATCAATCACTTTATACCTTTTTTTATCAAAATGCATAATGCAATCGGCTACAATTTTTGCTACTGCTGGTTCTTTTAAAAAATGAGGGCCTGTATGATTATTGTCTAATAAATCGTCAAATTTACCAAAATAAAATCGACGCATTTTTTGAAGCTTCAACTTGGTTTCCTCCTCTGACAATCCTTCTTTGTATAAGAACTGTTCCATTTCTGTCCTTTCTTCTTTTAATCGTTCAACGACTTCTTTTGGTAAAGACCCTTTTAATCGAAAAACAGTTGCATAAACACCATCTTGTGCTTGCCAATGGGGTAGGTTTCTGCGATAACGCAGATGTTTGGGTCGGTAAGTTTCACTCATAGTTTTTGTTTTCTGAAGTAACACAACTCTGTGAGTTGTGCCTTTTTAACGTTTTTATATAGCTAATATAGGGAATATTTTGAAATAACAAAATTCTGTGAGTTGTGAATTGGTCTGCAAGTGGCAGAGAAATTTTGTGCTTTAGCGATTCGATATGCTTCACAACTCACAGAGTTGTGTTACTTTAGCGATTCGATATGCTTCACAACTCACAGAGTTATGTTACTTTAGCGATTCGATATGCTTCACAACTCACAG
>CALFWI010000201.1 GCA_937928615.1 uncultured Saprospiraceae bacterium
ACTTCAATTCACTATTCGTCTTAATTTAAGAGAAATAGAGTTGAATGTTCCTGTACTAGAAAAGCTTTTTAATTTCTTCTTATTTTCTCTATTACTAGCTCTATCTTGGGTATCTCAATATGGTTATAATAGATTAAAAATTCTTCCAAATAATACAAGTAAAAAGTATTTTAAAAAATATTTAGCACAAAAAAAATTATGTAAAGCTTTTGGGTTTTCTGGTTGGCTTTACATCTTTCTCGGATTAATTATTTTATTTTTTATCAAACAAAATAGATTTATCCTATTTAATTACATCAAATTTGCTTCTTTATTAATCGTAAATGGCTTCTTTGTTATTCACTATTACCGAAAACTAAAATTTTGAATTTAACAATCATAGACTATAACGCAGGCAACACCCAATCCGTCATTTTTGCCTTAAATAGATTGGGCATTGAGCCTATTTTAACCGATGATTTTGAAGCCATACAAAAAGCGGATAAAGTCATCTTTCCAGGCGTGGGCGAAGCCAGTACAACCATGGCTTTTTTACGCAAAAAAGGATTGGACAAATTAATTCCTAGTCTAACACAGCCCGTATTGGGTGTCTGTTTAGGCATGCAATTAATGTGTGCGCATTCTGAGGAAAACGATACCACTTGTATGGGGATTTTTTCAGAAAAAGTAAAGTTGTTCCAACCAGATAATGGACAGAAAGTACCACACATGGGTTGGAATAATATTACCCATTTAAAGTCGGGTATTTTTGATACAAGTCTGGAAAATGAACGGGTTTATTTTGTGCATAGTTATTATGTAGAACAAAGTAATTATACTGCTGCAGTTGCTGATTATTGTCAGCCTTTTAGTGCCGCTTTACAAAAAGATAATTTTTATGCGACGCAATTTCATCCTGAAAAATCAGGGAAGGTTGGGGCTAGGATTATTGAGAATTTTTTGAATTTGTAAAGTATGAATTTAAATAAACTTTATAATACTCAAAATGGAACTGAATTTTGGAAATTTTTAGGAGAAAAGAAATACGCCTCTTTTTCTAGTCAACAAAAAATAGAAATTGATAAAATTCTAGGGGATTTAATGTTCAAGGTAAAAGAGAATTTTGATTTAATTCATAAAAGGTTAGAAAGTCTCAATTATAATTTTTTTGATAAAAATAAAGCTCGAATTCAACCAACTGATGACCTTGAAAAAAGATTGCAACTATTGTCAAAATATATAGATAAAGGTGGGGCAATTCCACTTAGTCTAAAGAAATTTTATACTATAGTAGGTGGAGTTGATTTTATGAAAGAGTATTCTTGTCCTACTTCCTATCCCGTAAATAATGAAAAAAATCTTCCAGACCCCGTAGTTATTCCATATTTGACGGATGACTTTTTGGAATATATTGAAAATAATTTTAGTGAAGAGGCTTGGGAAAAAGAGGAGCTCGAAGCATATATTTATCAAAAAGGTCTTCCACTAGCACCTGACCTCTATCACAAGAATAATTATAGCGGTGGTGAGCCATATTGCATTCGACTCTCTAAAAATGGAGTTAAAATTGATGATTTTTTTCCTTGGATAGAAGGAGCCAAATCAATTAATTTAACTTTTATTGAATATATAAGAGATTCCTTCAAATGGGGAGGATTTCCTGAAATAGGAAACCATTATGAAGAACAACCAACTGAAGAAAAAATAAAGGTAAACGAATTTGTTAATTATCTAAAAGAAGGATTAAAAGAAATATAATGACCATCATACCAGCAATAGACATCATAGACGGAAAATGCGTTCGATTAACCCAAGGCGATTACAACCAAAAAAAAGTATATAATGAAAATCCCTTAGAAGTTGCCAAGGAGTTTGAAGGGGCAGGCATTGAGCGCTTGCATTTAGTGGATTTGGACGGCGCAAAAGCTAAGCACATTGTCAACTGGAAAGTCTTAGAAAAAATTGCCACTAAAACTAGCTTGAAAATAGACTTTGGCGGCGGTTTAAAAACCGATAAAGATGCAGAAATTGCTTTTAATTCTGGTGCTTTACAGATAACAGGTGGTAGTATTGCCGTAAAAGACCGAGACACTTTTGAGGGTTGGTTGGAAAAATACGGCAGCGATAAAATCATTTTAGGCGCTGATGTAAAAGCCGAGCAAATCGCTATTAGTGGTTGGCAAGAAACGACTAGTTTAAATTTATTTGACTTTTTAGCAGATTACACCGCTAAAGGCGTCAAATATGTTATCTGTACCGATATTGCTAAAGACGGTTTATTGCAAGGCACTTCAGTTGAATTATATAAAAAAATTCGGACACAATTTCCTGATTTACAATTAATTGCTAGTGGAGGCGTCACTTCTATGGCAGATATGGAAGCCTTAATTGAACTTGATTGTTACGGGGCAATTATTGGAAAAGCTATTTATGAGGGGAAATTGTCTATCGAAGAATTGGTTGCCTTATAAAATCGTGAATGATGAATTTAAGTTTTAGAAAAGCGACTAAAGCAGATGTATTTTTCATCGTACAAATGTTAGCAGATGACCCTTTAGGGCAAAAAAGAGAAGCGTTTGCGACTCCTTTACCTGAAAAATATTATACTGCTTTCGAACATATTTCAACCGATGCCAATCAGGAATTGATGGTGGTAGAAAACGAAGCGCAGGAAATAATTGGCACTTTACAACTAACTTTTATTCCTTATTTAACCTATCAAGGAGGCGTTCGGGCGCAAATAGAAGCGGTTAGAATTCATAAAGCTTTTAGAGGACAAGGATTAGGCGAACAGTTTTTTAAATGGGCCATCAATCGAGCAAAAGCAAAAGGGGCACACGTTTTACAATTGACCAGTGATAAAAAACGACCAGCTGCGATTCGGTTTTATGAAAAACTGGGATTTAAAGGGTCGCATGAAGGGATGAAGTTACATTTCAATAATTAATTAGTCAACTACATAAATGCTCGCAAAAAGAATAGTCCCCTGCTTGGACATTAAAGATGGCAGAACCGTAAAAGGCGTTAATTTTGTGAATCTTAGAGACGCAGGAGACCCTGTGGAATTAGGGGCAGCTTATAGTGAAAAAGGGGCAGATGAATTGGTTTTTCTCGACATTACTGCCACTCATGAAAAACGCAAAACATTGGCCGCTTTAGCAAAAAATATTGCTAGAAATTTAAATATTCCATTTACCGTAGGCGGGGGGATTGCCAGCATTGAAGATGTCGATGTTTGTTTGATGAATGGAGCGGATAAGGTGAGTATTAATTCAGCGGCTGTTCGCAATCCTGCTTTGATTGATGAATTGTCTTTACAGTTTGGGAATCAATGCATTGTCGTTGCTGCCGATGCTAAATTAATCAACGGCGAATGGATTGTCCACGTTTCGGGTGGTCGTATTCCAACGGAACGAAGACTCTTCGAATTCACTAAAGAAATGCAAGAAAGAGGCGCTGGTGAAATCTTATTTACGTCTATGGACCATGATGGCACCAAAGCGGGTTTTGCCATTGATGCTTTAGCTCAATTATCGGATAATTTGGATATTCCAATCATTGCTTCTGGTGGCGCTGGTAGTATGGCGCATTTTGAGGAGGTTTTTACTAAAGGGAAGGCAGATGCTGGTTTAGCGGCTAGTATCTTTCATTTTGGAGAGATTGAAATTTCGGATTTGAAGGGGTATTTGGCTGCTAAGGATATTATTGTTCGATAGCTATTTCCCCACGGATTTTATTTCCCCACGGATTTTTAAAACATTAATAAATAAAAGGAGGATAATTTGTTGCAACGGATTTTTGGCAACAGATGAAAATATACTCAAAACCATTTTGAAAATTATAAATTTAAAATTGAAAATTAATATATGAATTTTACCATAAATCAGTTAGACTTTCAAAAAAATGATGGCTTAATCCCTGTCATTGTCCAAGATAATGAGACCAATAAAGTATTGATGCTAGGCTACATGAATGCCGATGCTTTAGAAAAAACCATCATAGAAAAAAAGGTTACTTTTTTTAGCCGTAGCAAACAAAGACTATGGACAAAAGGAGAATCTTCTGGTAATTTCTTGAACTTAGTTAGCATTGCCAAGGATTGTGATAATGATACCCTTCTCATAAAAGCCAATCCAGTTGGGCCCGTTTGCCATACAGGAGCAGATACTTGTTTTGAGGAAACGAACCAAAAAGAGAATTTCTTATTACACCTAGAAAGTGTCATTCACGATAGGCGAGACAATCCTTCTGGAAAATCTTATACGACTTCTTTATTCAAAAAAGGTATTAATAAAGTCGCTCAAAAAGTAGGAGAAGAAGCAGTTGAGCTGGTAATTGAAGCCAAAGACGACAATAAAGACCTTTTTATGGGAGAAGCTGCCGATTTAATGTATCATTATTTAGTTTTATTAGCAGCTAAAAATTATACCTTAACCGAAGTTATAGAGGTCCTTAAGGAAAGACATAAGTAAATTACGCTAGTAATTTTACGCCTAAAACGATTAACCCAATATCCATGAAAAAACAAAACCTATCCATGCTATTAGGCTTATCATTTTGTTTATTGATAGCCTGTAAAAGTCAAGCTACTTCAGAGAAAGAAGCCATAGAAGTCTGCTTTACGGCTATAAAAAATTATGCTTTAGAAGAAAATGAAGCTGCTATTGCCACATTAATTGATGAAGCATCCACCCAGTATTTAACTGAAATGATGCAGCTAATCAAAAATGATAGCAGCATTACTGCTAAAGAACAATTTAGCAAACGACAAAAATATCCTTTAGTAACTCAACTGTTCTTGACAGCCGTTGATAGCAACGCGCGCGCTTATTATAATGAAGCAATCCCCGATGTGAATAATATGATTTTCTTCATTAGCTCAACAGGGTATGGCATTACTAATTCAAAAGATGGTCAACGGTATTATCTAAAGGCTTCCAACATGATGGACGAGAATCATGCTGTTGCCATTATGAGAATACAGGTAGGCTATGATAAATTTGTCACTTCTGATATTAATTTCTATAAAGAAGATAAGGAATGGAAATTAGATTTAGTTTCCACTTATTCTTTCCTGAATAAATTCATTCATCAACAACAAAAAAGATATGAAGGCAATCCAGCAGATTTTATTCCTTACCTTTTAAAGACAGGAGGCACTAATGATTTCTATTATTCAACTTATTTTTAGCCTAATCTAAAAATAAATTTTGTCTATTCTAATTATTTGAGTACATTTACCCTAACAAAATAATGGGTTATGGAAAATTTTATAGAAATCATACAACAAGAATGGGCATTTAGAGCCTTATTAGCCTCCTCTATGGTAGGGTTAATGTGTGGTGTTTTAGGCTGTTTTATTGTCTTGCGAAACATGGCATTGATTGGAGATGCTTTGGCACATGCGATACTGCCAGGCGTGGTGGTCGCTTTTATGATTGTAGGCTATAGTGCGCTTGGTTTCTTTGTCGGTTCCGTCGTTGCAGGTTTATTAACTGCGGCGGGTATTACTTGGATACAGCATAATGTCAAGACTAAAAATGATGCGGCGATAGGGATTGTTTTTACCGCAATGTTCGCAATAGGCGTCATCGGCATTTCTGGTGTGTCTAGAGAAGGCGTCCATTTAGATTTAAAAGATTTTTTGTTTGGAAATGTCTTAGGTGTTTCTAACGAAGATTTGTATTTGACCGCAGCAGTTACCGTTTATGTTTTAGTCTCTATTAAGGTTTTTTATCGGTACTTATTTGCGACCACTTTCCAAGAAGTCGTTGCCCAAACGATGGGTATTTCCGTTAAAATGATTCATTATTTTTTGATGTTAATGCTCTCCTTTGCAGTGGTGGCATCTTTAGGAACAGTCGGTGTTATCCTCGTTGTAGCGATGTTAATTACCCCCGCTTCTACTGCCCTACTCCTCTCAGATAGATTACAACATGTATTGGTTATTGCGGGAATAGTTGGGTTACTTTCCGCTGTTATTGGTTTATTTATCGCCATTGTTCTGGACACGCCTCCAGGTCCTATGATGGCAGTTGTAGCTACGCTATTTTATTTAATAGCGGTTTTCTTTTCTCCGAAAAGAGGGCTAGTTTTTAAGTTTTTCCAAAAAAGAAAATTACAAAAACGGATTCATATTGAAGACATATTAAAAGAAGGCTTGAAATTAGAAAAGAAAGGCGAATTTACATTCATCAAATTAAAAGGAAAATTGGGGCTATCTAAAACTAGCTTAACCAGACATTTACAGCAACTAGCTACCCAAAAATTTCTTACTCGTAAAGGCAATCAAATTAATTTATCTCAAAGCGGTAAAGATGAAGCCTCCCGTTTAGTTCGAGCGCATCGACTTTGGGAAACTTATTTAGTGAATCAGATTGGGTTATCTGCGGAACAAATACACGAAGATGCGGAAAAATATGAACACCTTTTATCAGAAGAAATCTT
>CALFWI010000202.1 GCA_937928615.1 uncultured Saprospiraceae bacterium
TCCTAGCCATTCTAATAAAAAGCTATTTTGTTTTAATCAGCATCTTCGCAGATTTTTTTTAAAATTTAATTACAACTATCGCTACTATCAAAATCATCAATCAAAAAGTAATCATCATTTGATTTTTCTCGAACGATATTGGGGTCTGTAAATAATAAAAGCGCTATGCCTATTTTCAAGCTGGTAGAATGTAATGCCCGTTGTCGAAACTGATAACTTTCTGCTGTGGCATGCCTCGTTTCTAAGGCACTTGGTAGATACCCTTTTTTTAGATAGGCTATTGGATTGGTCAGAATTCCGCCTACTCCAAGATTTAAACTCATTTTGTGATTCACTTGAAAGTTCAGCCCTATTTCCGCATCTAATGCCAAGCGATTCTGCGCCCGAATTAATCTAGTATTTCGTAAATACTCACTCGGACCATCGTCACAAGTATGATTGGGGTCGTAATCTGGATTTAAGGTTCTATCGACAAATTTATCCGTTATCAATAACCAACCACCGCCGACTTCTGCATACGGTCGAATTTTACGCTGACTTTGCATTACCTTATAACGAATCGATACATAATTATACAGATAAGACAACTCATTGCCTGCCAATCCATCAATCGTAAAATCAAAATTACTAGCGGCAAAACCTTCATTAAAACCCATTTGCCAACCTATTCCTAAACTGCTTTTTAGTATTGGCGCTTTAGTCAACCAATATTTGACTTCAAAAGCTAGATGATTTGGAACGGGGGCATTTTTTAAAGGAATCAAACCATTCATTTCTAAATGTCCAAAATAACGAAGCGGTAAATGCTCTTTGGTCGCTGGTAAGCTGTTTATTGGCGTTTGCGCAAAAACGGTTTGCGCAAACATAAAAAAAGAAAGAATTAGTAAAGGTACTCTCATAACGTCTGGTTTTGAATGTGTGTGAATAAAAATCAAAAGGGTGTAAAAACAATCGGGCATTTCTCACTCGGGTATCAGGTGCTTAAGGTGATTAGGTGAACCAAATAGTATTTTTAACGGGTCTAAGTGTATTTGATTTTTTGATAAAACTGTCTGGACACGCTAATCAGTGTTTTTTGGTTAAAATGTTTTTTAGGGTTTTGGCTTAAAAATGATTATTTTGTCTATCTTGGGAATTCGCTATTTAACTATATATTTTATTGTTTTTGATGTTGATTATTACTGCCAAATTAGTGACAAAAGCATCGACAAGTCACAGACAAGCATCGACATCGAATAGTCAAATCATAGAAAATCAGTGTTTTACGCCAGAATTGTAAAGATTTCCAAAACGAGACGATGAAAATCCATTTTATTAAAGAATATTTATTGAATGCAGCTTTGGAAAAAGCAGGACTTAAGGAAATCAATGCACCTTATGCGGATGCTAAGTTTTTGGCGAATAGAATGGCTGAACACTTGGGAGAAGCTGGGAGAATTAGTGATAGGACGCTCGTTCGTTGTTTTGAAGACAAAGAAAAATGGACAGATACTTGGGGCTACTTAGCCGCTTTTGTACTAGATAAAGGTACCGATTTCCAGGCATTAAAACCCAATGATAAAGATGGACGGAATTTTTTATTAAGAACTTATTTAGAAACTTACAAGGCAGAATTGGCACAAAAAATCATTGCCGAAAATCAGCTAAACACTACGCTTAATACTGCCGATTCGGAAAATTCAACGACTGCTACTACTGCCCCCAGAAGAACCTTTTTAAAAAATGGCCTTTATACAGGCATTGGTACGGTGTTGGGTGCTTCGCTATTTGCTGGCTATCAATTCTTGCTTAAAAAACCTGCATTGCCGCCAATGAATATGCTCGTCAATACCCATCCAGGGAATGAACTTTTTTGGCAGTATCTCCAAAAATGGGCCAATTTATTAAGGGAAAATAGTGGCGGTCGAATCAATGTTACCCCACGAAATTTAGAACCAGAAGAAAAAGAACGTAAAGAAAGTTTATTACAACGGCTAATTCTGGGAGAAGACTTTAGCCAACGCTCGTTTGACTTATATTGCTCCGTCAATTATCACGACCAATCAGATAATAGTAGTTTGAATTTTTATGGCTCTATTCCTTTTGGAATGACTAGCCAAGAATTCAATGCTTGGTATTTACACGAAGGAGAACAACTTTTGCATGGGCTCAAAGGTGCTTATAAAATCTACTTATTTGGCAATTCTGGACAACAGATGGGTGGCTGGTTTTTAAAATCGGTAGAGGAGGTGGCGGATTTAGAAAACATGAACATTCGAATGCATGGATTGGGCGCTAATGTTTTGCAACGGTCAGCCAATAATCTAACCGTCTTTAGAACGTTTCACGATGCGGACGGCTTTGTACAAAAAATCAAAAAGGAACAAGGCAATCCTGCACAATATGCCATTGAATACATGAATGCGCATACGGACCAATTATTGGATTACCCCAAATTATTAGACAAACTAACCAAAGCAGGCTTGCCCCATCAAGACCTATTTTTATATGAAAAAGGTTGGCACGAAAGAGGGTCTATCTGGACCATCAAAATGAATCGAAATATTTACGCCTTATTAAAAGTCAATAAGGAATTGCTCAATATTTTTGAATATACGACCAAAGAAATTAACCATCAAATTATCCAAGCTTTTGAAACCTCAGGTCGAGAGGCGCTTAGAAATTTAAAATTACAACAAGCCAATCTTCCCTTCCAAATCAAAAAATTTAATCGAACCTTAGGCAATCATTTTTTACAAAAAACCAAACAAGTATTAAATGAAAAATATAATGGGCATAAAATTTATCAGAGTTATGCCGATTTTCATAAAAATTGGAGTGGAATTGATTTGCAAAATGGACGTATTTTAGATGCGCATGTTTGGGAGGAGTTGTTTGAATTGTGATTTTGAAAATTTAAATCGTCATTACTTCCATTGATTATTTAGTAGCGGATAAAAAATAATTTAAAAGCCTTGTTGTATATTCCCCGCGAATTTATTAACCCCACGAATTTAAGTGCTCTATTTTGTTTTCTGCTCATTTCTTAACAAAATTTAACAGCATCCTTCTTCGCTTTTTATTATTTTGCTCTAGTATAAGGGAACTTCAGTTCCCTGTAATTTTTCGAGGAACTGAAGTTCCCCTATACTTTTGTAAATCACTCTTTATGAAAAAATACATCCTCTTCTTATTTTTATGCTGCTGTTATTCCTTGTCTATTCAAGCACAAGACGAGGTTGATTATCTCGCCGAGGAATCTGAAACCACCCCTATTAAATATCCCATGTTCGGAGGTATTGCTTTCCAAACCTTAGTACCTATCAGTACGTTTGGCGAAAAAATGAACCAACCAGGTTTTGGTGGAGCCCTAGAATTTTTGGTCAATCTCAACCAAACGCCCTTTTATGCGGGTTTTACTTCTTCCATCGCCAATTTTGGCAATGAAGTCTATGATTTTACAGATGCCGAAGGCTTTGATTTAAAATGGAAAACGAATTCTAGCCTCTGGAGTACGCATTTATTGCTGCATTTAGAACCACAAATGAATCTGCCTTTTCAACCTTATGTGAGTGGTCAATTAGGATTTAATCACTTTTTTACCGTTTCTCGTTTGGTGGATCCTGAAATAGATGATAATCCATTGGAGCGATTTGTGGATGATAATTCCTGGGGCGTAAGTTATGGTGGTTCCGTTGGTTTCCTCATTCCTTTAGATAAAGACTGGCGAACCATGCTGAACTTAAAAGGCACTTATTTGCGAGGCAGTCGCAGTTCCTATTATTCTAAATTATCGGATGTGGAT
>CALFWI010000203.1 GCA_937928615.1 uncultured Saprospiraceae bacterium
TTTCAGCATTTCATAAGTTTCCAAATCCTTTTCGGTATAAACATCTGCCTTATTAAAAACGATAATCGTAGGGATACTATGTGGCTCAGTCATCAACAAAAAACGGTCAATAAACCCTTGTTTTAATTTGGGTTGTGCAATGGTCGTATAGATAATTGCTTGGTCGATATTGCTAGCGAGGAGGTGTAAATTATGCTTTTTGCGAGGAGATTGTCGAACGACGTAATTTTGGCGCGGGAGGATGGTTTTAATAAGTCCTGCTCCTTCTTCTTTTTCAATAATCAACCTAACTCTATCCCCTACTGCCACAGGATTGGTTAATTGGAAATTATTGAGCTTAAATTTCCCCCTGATTCTACAGTTTAAGATTTCGTTGTCTTCGATTCTGACTTGATACCAACTGCCTGTCGATTTTGTAACTATACCTTCTTTGATGGTCTTAATTTTGAATGGTGAATGAATTTGGGTTGCTAGTTGGGCAGAATTTTAGTCAAATATTACAGAAATAGTTAAATTTTAACTAGTCAGGGACGAAGAAAAAAATAACCTTCTCATTGCTGGTACATTATTTATTGCCTCGTCTCTAATACTCAATTTTTTCCAACTAGTAACCCGTGACTGGAAACGCTAAAAAGAGCTAAGTAGTTCCTTGTTAACGAATTACTAGTCTCAAATCACCAATCACCAACTAATTTTGAATAAAAGGAGCAACCAGCTGAAATTCTGGAATTTCTGCTTCTATCATTGTACCATCGCTAATGCGTTGTACCGTATAATAGCCATACATTTTACCAATGGTCGTTTTCATTTCTGTCCAAGAATTATATTCAAAGCGTTCGCCAGGTCGAATAACAGGGGTTTGTCCAATCACGCCTTCTCCTTCCACTTCTCTTAAACGGTTACCAGAATCATAAATAAACCAATGACGGCGCAATAATTGAACGGTAGAACGGCCTGTATTTCTAATCGTTACGTGGTAGGCATAGATATATTTTTCTTGCATCGGATTAGAATACTGTTCTTGATAATCGGGTTGAATACTGATTTCTATGCCTTGTGTTATTTGTGTTTGTCGCACTGCAAATAAAATTTTCAAGTTACTATTTAGCAAAGGGTATTGGGTGTAGGGCAAAGGGAAAATCTATGTGTGTTTGAAAGATTTTCTCTTGTAAACTTTAAAATTCATCAATAATTTGTTCATTTAGACGCCTCCGTCCTAAGCCCTTTGCTGAATTTTAATTTATTCCTCACTCCTCTTCCAAGTCTAAAAACGCTCGAACAAGAGCTTCCGCTTCTTTCAAAGCAACCGCTAAGTCGTCATTGATTAAAACCATATCGAAGTTATTTTCATAAGTTAACTCTTCTTTCGCTCGGGCAATTCTTTCTGCTAACGTTTTTTTACTTTCCGTATCTCGCTTTTCTAAGCGCTTGATTAGTTCTTCTAAAGAAGGAGGTTTGATAAAGACCGCTAAGGCTCTATCCCCATATAATTTTTTTAGATTGGTCGCCCCTTTTACTTCAATATCAAAAACAATATCTTTTTTCTTCCGCCATTTCTTGGCTATTTCTTTTTTTAACGTACCGTAGAATTTTCCAGGATAGACTTCTTCCCATTCGGCAAAAAGGTCCTTTTTGATTCTATTATTAAATTTTCTAAGCGTTAAAAAATAATAATCTTTGCCATCTACTTCGCCTGCTCTTGGTGGGCGAGTGGTAGCGGAAACAGAAAAAGACAAATTATCAAAAGTTTTTAATAAATGTCTAACGATAGTGGTTTTCCCTGCGCCTGATGGAGCAGTGATGATTAACATTTTTTTCATGGATAATCAGTTGCCAGTTGCCAGTAACCAGTTGCCAGTTCGAGCAAAACAGGCAACAGGTAACAGGCAACAGGTTACACGGCATTCGCCACTTGTTCTTTAATTTTTTCTAAATCATCTTTCATTTTCACGACCAAACGTTGGATATCAGAAGAATAAGCTTTAGCGCCTAAGGTATTAATCTCTCGACCAATTTCTTGGCTGATGAAACTTAACTTCCTACCTTTTTGGGCATCTTTAGCATCCACCTGTTCTAGGAAATATTTGCAATGTTGACCTAAACGGACTTTTTCTTCGGTGATGTCCATTTTTTCTAAATAATAAATCACTTCTTGTTCAAATCTATTTTGGTCTACTTTTTCCTTGCTAAAATTTTCCTCTAAATTTTTCATCAATCGTTCTCTCAACTTAACGACTCGTTCTTGTTCAAAAGGAGGAATGTCACCAAGATAAGTTTGGATATTATTGATACGCAAACGCAAATCTGTTTCCATTGCGTTACCTTCATCAGCCCTAAATTTATTAAAGGCTTTAACGGCACTTAAAATAGCTTTTTGAGCTTGCGCCCATTCTTCTGTATTAAGCGTACCCACATCTGCCCCGACTACATTCGGTAATCGTAAAATAGCGGGCACTAATCCTTCACTTGTAATACCAAATTCATCAGACAAGCTACTTAATTCCTTAAAATACCGCTTGAATAATGGAACATTTAAGCTAAAATCTTCATCACCTTCTGGTGACCTAATTTCCATGCTCACTTCAATCTTGCCTCTTTCAACCTGATCGGAAACTAATTTCCGAATCTGCACTTCTTTTTCCTTATAATTTTGGGGAATCTTTAGGCGTATATCTGTGAACTTGCTGTTTAGTGAGCGAATTTCTACCAAGATTTCTTTAGTGCTATGGTTGGCTTCTGCTCTACCAAAGCCAGTCATCGATAATACCATAAATTTATTTTGTACGAGTTAAGTTATTTCTAAGTAGTTAAGAGCTTGTTGGGAATTTATCCTTTGGGCTAAAAAAGCGTCTTTTCATCCTGATTTCATCAAATTTATTAGCAATAACTACGGCTATTACGAAGAAATTTGACCTCATTAGAACAAAAAATACATCTTTTTTATCTCCAAAAACAAACTCCCAACAAGCTCTAATTAACGAATGTTACTGCAATTATATATAAAGCTATTGGTAATATTAACTAAGATTTGATTATTTCTATCAAAAATCTACTACTTTTTTTGCAAAGGTAACTAAAGCAGCGCATTAAAAGGTAACCTGTCAGCGATTGCATCCGTAATACAACACATTCCATAAAAAGAATACACATAACTACTTGTAACTAAAAGATTCGTCGAGAAGTGAAAGGTTTTATGGAATAAAATCATAAATAACTGATTATCAAATACAAAAAAACATGGATAATCAACTTAATTATGACTTTGTGGCAAAATAAAATTGGAAAATCTTTCAATTAATAAAAAAAAAAACGAAATTTGCC
>CALFWI010000204.1 GCA_937928615.1 uncultured Saprospiraceae bacterium
AAAATCATCCGCCATCTCTGCTAATTTCTCTTCACTTGTAGAATACTGTCCAGATTTTGTTTTTTTCCAGCGATACGGCAAGCCCATTTTATCAAACAGCACCTCTCCTACTTGTTTAGGAGAAGAAATATTAAAGGGTGCGCCTGCATCTTTATAGATTTCTGCTTGAGCTGTTTTAATGATAACATCTAATTCTTTGGAATAAGCTTCTAAATATCCCGCGTCCAGATTAATACCATTGTATTCTAACTCCACCAACACTTTCATCAATGGCTCTTCCATTTCCGAATACAATTTTTCCAAACCTTCTTCTTTTAATTTTGGTCGAAAGTATTCCCCTAATTGTAACGTAATATCCGCATCTTCACCAGCATATTGTACCACTTTTTCCACAGGCACTTGGCGCATACTCATTTGATTCTTTCCTTTTTTACCAATCAAAGTCGTAATGGAAACAGGCTGATATTGCAAATAAGATTCTGCTAGATAATCCATTCCATGTCGCATTTCTGGTTCAATCAGATAATGGGCTAACATAGTATCAAAAAAAGCACCTGCAACTTCTATATTGTACCATTTCAAAACAATACAATCATATTTTAAATTCTGTCCAACTTTTTCAATTTTTTCATCCTCTAACACCCCTTTAAACTCACCTATAACCGCCATAGCTGTTTCTTCATTCGCAGGAATTGGCACATAAAACGCCTCCGTTGATTTAAAAGAAAAAGCAATACCGACTAACTCTGCGCTATTCGCATCAATACTAGTCGTTTCTGTATCAAAACAAAAAGACGTTTCTTTTTTCAATTTATCAATTAAGGCTTTGCGCAATTCAGGCGTATCAGCCAACTGATAATCGTGCTCCGTATTTTCGATATTCTTTTCTGCTACGGAATGGGCTGCTGGTTCGTTCACGTAGCGTTTCGCCTGTAAATTGGCTATACCTGCCGCTATTGGGTTCCCAAATAAATTACCTTGTTGCCCAGCTTGGGTTGCTGGCGTAACCCCTAAAATAGATTTAGCTAAGGACCTAAATTCTAATTCTTTAAAAACCTTTTCTAAACGTTCTCTATCAAAAGCCTCTATTTCATATCGCTTAGCATCAAATTGAATCGGCACATTTAAGTCAATAGTCGCTAATTGCTTAGACAATCGACCTTGTTCCGCAAATTGAATAACTTTTTCTTTTTGTTTGCCTTTTAATTGGTCGGTATTGGCTAAAAGTCCTTCCATAGAATCAAACTTAGCCAATAGTTTCACCGCTGTTTTAGCGCCAATTCCTGGAATTCCAGGGATATTATCTACCGCATCCCCTTGTAAACCCAAAACATCAATCACTTGGTCAACGCGCTTAATTTGCCATTTTTCTAAAACTTCCTTTTCTCCTAAAATCTCCACAGCGTTGCCCATTCTAGCGGGCTTATACATAAATACTTTATCAGAAACTAGCTGTGCATAATCCTTATCAGGGGTGACCATGAATACCTCAAATCCTTCTTTCTCTGCCTGTTTAGCCAAAGTACCAATGACATCATCTGCTTCGTAGCCCTCTTTAGTGACCACCGGAATTTTAAATCCTTCTATAATTTCTCGAATATAAGGTAAAGCAATAGTAATATCTTCTGGTTGTGCCTCTCGATTCGCTTTATACTCAGGGTACATTTCTGTTCGAAAAGTAGGGCCACTTAAATCAAAAGCGACCGCAATATGGGTCGGATTTTGATTGCGAATCACATCCCAAATAAAACGAGTCATACCCATCATGGCGGAAGTATTAACGCCTTTGGAATTGATTAAGGGGCGAGCAATAAAAGCGTAGTGTGCCCGATAAACAAGGGCGTGACCATCTAGTAAAAATAATTTCTTTTCTGCCATTTTTTATAAATTAGTCGGTAGCTAGTTCTACTTTGGGGCTTTAACATTTTTTCATTGGACGACGCAGTCATCCACCGAGAAAATACTTTAAGTCGAATCGCTAACGTCGTCCGATTGTAAGCCGTAAACCTAAAGCCAAAAAGTAGCGCTAATAAGTATACCTTGGTAGTTTTCTTAGAAAGTCCAAAAATAGGGATTTAATTGGTAGGAAATCTACTTCAATAAATGAAAATTAATTTTATCAAAAAAATTCATACCGCTCTTAATAAAAATTAAAATCGCAACATTCTATAAGCTAAAACTTAAAGAGTTGTTAATGATAGCATGGATTAGTATTTTTGTTTTCTAAAAAAATAACTTTTTTTCAGTACATTAAAGTCTTTCTTGCCTTTATATAAAAAACAGACTTTAAGAGTTCTTCCAACCCCACCCGACACTATTACACTTAGAGAACCTAAAGAAACGCCAGTTAACTATTTTAATCAAACTTTATCCATCGTATGAAACACCTTTTACATCTAAACAAGCATACCCTTTTTCTATCACTACTTATTTGCTACCTTTATGTTATTCCTACTGCCAAGGCACAAATCGATCCTGCTAAACCAAATATTTTATTAATTATAGCGGATGATTTAGGGGTAGACGCCTCCAATGGCTATCAAAATAGTGCTAGGCTCCCCAATACACCTCATCTTGATTCTTTGAGAGGTGCAGGTGTAACGTTTATGAATGCTTGGGCTGCGCCCAAATGTACCCCCACTAGAGCGACGATAATGAGCGGAAAATATGGTATCAAGACAGGCGTTACCAATACACCAGGTAATCTTGATGCCAGTCATACCTCCATATTTAGTGCTTTATCTACCCAAACTAGTAATGCATATAGTGATGCAGTTATTGGTAAATGGCATCTTTCTCAACCTGTAGATTACAGCCATCCATCAACGTTAGGCATAGACTATTATACAGGGGCTTTTAGTTCACAAGTCGCAGATTATTATAATTGGGAAAAAGTACATAATGATGGAAGTACCAGTATGGAAACGACCTATGCCACTACAGATATAACAGATGAGGCTATTAATTGGGTAAATGCTCAAAATCAACCTTGGTTTTTGTGGTTAGCTCACATGGCTCCTCATGGTCCATTTCATGTGCCGCCAGCAGAACTATACACTTCAACTCAAACCAATAGTAATCAACAAAAATATATGACAATGATTGAGGCGATGGATTACGAGATTGGTAGATTATTGGACAATGTACCAAGTGCAGTCTTAGCCAATACCATTATTATTTTTATCGGAGATAATGGAACACCAAATGGCGCACTTCAAAACTATCCATCAGGGCATGGAAAATCATCCGTTTACCAAGGAGGGGCACACGTGCCATTGATTATTTCAGGAGCTGGCGTGAGTAGGCAAAACGAACAAGAAAATGCATTGGTTCATGCTACCGATTTGTATGCAACTATCTTGGAATTGGCAGGTGGAGATTTAGCAGGTGGCGTTAATAATAGTCTTAGTTTCAAGCATTTATTATCTGGTACGAGTAGAGCAAAAAGAACTCATAACTATACAGAATTAGGAGAGGACTGGGCAATCAGAGATGAACAGTATAAATTAATTGAATTTGAAGATGGTACACAAGAATTTTATGATTTAGTTGCGGATGAGTTAGAGACAACTAATTTAATAAACGCTCTGACCTCAGAACAAACAGCTATAAAAACTGCGCTAGAGGCAGAAGCGGCAACCATAAGAAGTAGTTGGTCTTGTCAAGAT
>CALFWI010000205.1 GCA_937928615.1 uncultured Saprospiraceae bacterium
CCATCCACTACCATTTTTGGCGTCCTTTCCATTTTAGGAATTCTATACCAACCTTCTTTTTGTACTAGTAAAAAATCCTTAGGCGAGTTCATCAAGGCTATTAGTACCGTATTTTTAAGGGTGTGTTTTCTCATAGTTCTCATTAATTTAAGTCAAGTATAAACAAAAAAGAGGCGCTGTTATAACTTTTCACAAAAAATCTGTTTTAGAATACCGCTCTACTAATTGTTTAGACTTATATAAAAGGGTAACTTTGCCAACCAATTTACTTGTAATAACTAATATTCCAATGGCAACGCCAAAAACAGTCGCATTCCACACCTTAGGTTGTAAGCTGAATTACTCAGAAACTTCTGCTATTGCTCGGCAATTTGAAGGGGCGGGTTATGCTGCCGTCAAATTTCAAGACGGGGCAAATATTTATGTCATCAATACGTGTTCTGTAACGGATTTTGCAGATAGAAAATGTCGGAAAATTGTGCGACAAGCTTTGCGGCATTCCCCTGATGCTTTTGTGGTTGTGACGGGGTGTTATGCCCAATTGAAACCAGAAGAGATCTCGGAGATTCCAGGCGTAGATTTGGTTTTAGGCGCAGCAGAGAAATTTAGAATTTTAGATTACGTAGACGATATTTCCAAAGCACCAGGCAAAGGCATGGTCAATGCAGGAGAAATTAAGGAAGCCAATGTTTTTACTAATGCTTTTTCTTTTGGCGATCGAACTCGTTCTTTTCTAAAAGTACAAGATGGCTGTGATTATAAATGTACTTTTTGTACGATTCCATTAGCAAGAGGAAAAAGTCGAAGTGACGAAGTGGCAAATGTGGTCAAAAATGCGCAAAAAATTGCGGATTTAGGCGTTAAGGAAATTGTATTAACAGGCGTAAATATTGGTGATTTTGGAAATGGTACTGCCGTCATTGAAGGCGAACGACCTAAGAAAGAAGCAATGTTCATTGATTTAATCAAAGAACTAGATAACGTGGAAGGCGTTGAACGGTTTAGAATTTCCTCGATTGAACCTAATTTATTAACTACTGAAATCATTGAATTTGTAGCGCAGTCCAAACGTTTTGTCCCACATTTTCATATTCCTTTACAGTCCGGTAATAACAAACAATTGCGCCAAATGCGTCGCCGCTATAAAAGAGAATTATACGTCGAAAGAGTGGCAAAAATCAAAGAATTGATGCCGCATTGTTGTATTGGAGTGGATGTGATTGTTGGTTTCCCTGGCGAAACCAATGAAGATTTTTTAGAAACTTATAATTTTATCAACGAATTAGATATTACTTACCTACACGTTTTTACCTATTCAGAGCGACCAAATACGCCTGCGAATGAAATGGAAAATCCAGTTCCAGTCCATATTCGTAGAGAGCGCAATGAAATGCTCCGAATTCTTTCCGAGAAGAAAAAGCGCCATTTTTACAGTCAATATATTGGACAAACCAGAACTGCTTTATTTGAAGTCTCTAAAAATAAAGATTTAATGAATGGGTTTACAGACAATTATTTAAAAATTGAATTGCCTTATAATCCAGAAATGATTAATGAATTGGGACAGGTTCGGTTGGGTGCTATTAATGAGAAAGGGAACTTTGAGGCTACGTTGGTTGAAACGATTAACGTTTAATTTTTTGTTTAAACGTCAGCCATCAATTTTTTAATAGTCATTGCTGGCAAATCCTCCATAACCTTAATATTTTCTGACCAATTACCCATCCCCCAAGGAGTATTCTTTTCTGCAATTAAAAACTTCTGTGTATTCGTAAAAATCCAAACTACTTTTTTACATTATTTTGTTATAGTTGAGCTGTTTTTAAAAAATAAGAATCGCTCGGGTAATTCTTCTAAACTTGCTTTAGTATCCATTTTAATTACAATTTCAGGAGCTACCTCTAGTATGAAGTCAGCTTATTGTATCTTTGATGAACATTTTTAATAGTCTTACTGTATTCTTTTGAAGTTTCCCACTTCAACTTTAAACTAAGTACAATATGAATGCCCGTTTTTTGCCACTCATTATCCTACTCTTTATCACTCCACTACTACACGCACAAGAAACTGATGCCCCCAAATTAATTATCAAACCAACTTTTGCGATGCAACTTTGGGGCACTTATACTGATGGACAAACTATTTATAATACCGATAATCAACAATTTGAAGCTGTAGACAATCGGCTAAATTTCTCCTTACACCGTTCTCGAGCAGGCATCAAAGGTAGTTATGGCGACCGTTGGGTATATGACTTTACCGCTTCTCTGGATTTCGTCGGACAAGATGTACTCTCAGGAAATGTAGGCGCTTTTAACAATACTGCTTCTCCTCGATTTCGTATCTGGAATGCTTTGGTACAACACAAACTCAGCGAAAAATCGGAGGCATTATATTGGACAATTGGCTTCTTTACACCATTGATGAGTCGAGAAAGTATTACGAGTCCATTTAAAGTAGGGGCTTTTGAAAAAGCATGGTCCCAAAATTATATTCGACGCCATGTAACAGGAACTGGTCCTGGTCGGATTTTGGGTAATAATATTGGTGGCTTTTTCAAAGGAGAGAACGGTAAATTAGCTTTTGATTATAATTTAGGGGTTTGGAATCCTAGACTAATTGGTTTTAATGGTAATTCTGCTGGTCGTAAATTCAGCCCTTTATTAACTTATCGACTAGCCGTCCATATTGGAGACCCCGAGTTTAAAAAATATTCCAGGGGCCTTTCTTTTAATCATAAAGGTCAACGAAATGGCGCCACTTTAGCTATTTCAGGAAGCAGACAAGGGGAATCTGATTTATGGGAGGAGAATACTGCTTTTGGTGCGGATGTGCTGGCTAATTTTGGACCGCTTAATTTATCTGGAGAATGGATGCAATTAAAAAGAGAAAATGGTAGTCTTTCCAGTACTGCGACTACTGGATTTATCAAAACAGGCTATTATCTGCCCCTTGATAATGGGAAAGTATTAGAACCCGTTTTGGCGTATGTCTTTTTTGATGGACCAATAGATGCAAGGGGGCAGGCAGATGCTACTAGTTTAGGTACTTTTGCAGGAACTGATAATTACTTCGAAATCACCTTAAATTATTACGTTTCTAGCAAAGTTCGATTGAGCTTAGCTTATACCCTTCGGAATGGAGAGGAAGGTGCTGTTGCGCCTACTGCTGTGAATAATAATTATTTCCAACAAGGAAGTGTTGGGACGATTCAACGGGGGAATTATTTAGGTTTTGGGCTTTTATTCTCTATCTAAAACAAATTAGAATGCTTCCATCAACTATAATTGACTTCTACCATCTCTAAAATCATATAATAATTACGTTACGTTTTTCTTTCACAAACACCTTATAATCAACTTTATACTGCTCGTAATACCTGCAAAACAAAAGACAAGTTAACTTTTTTGTACTAAATTCAACTATCGATACCACCTATATTTAAGGTTGAAATACTAATTATTTAAAGTACATAAAAATTAATAGCATGAAAGAGTTAACAAAAGGCTGGTCTCGTAGAAAATTTTTAAATAGGGTAGGAGAAGTAGCTGGTGCAGGCGCTTTGTATGAAACAATGATTGCATTAGGCATGGTTAATTTACCAACTGAATGGTCTGGGATTCCAAAACTAAAAAACGATAAAGGGGAAGGGAAAAAAGTTTTGATTTTAGGTGCGGGCATTGGTGGACTGACAACGGCTTACTTATTAAATAAAGGGGGATATGATTGTAAAATAATAGAGGCTGCTCCACGAGCAGGAGGACGTAATTTCACCGCTAGAAAAGGAGATACGGTTACAGAGATAGATGAAGCCGGTAATAAAACAGTCCAAACATGCAAAATGGATGAAGGGCTTTATGTTAATATGGGACCAGGTAGACTACCCTACCATCACCGTAGAGTCTTGGGCTATTGTAGAGATTTAGGGGTCAAATTGGAGCCTTATATTATGAATACAACTGCCAATTTATTTCAAACGGATAAATCTTTTGAAGGGAAACCATTAGTTTATCGACAAATTCAAAATGATACTAGAGGTTATATTGCTGAATTACTAGCAAAAGCTATCAATCAAAATACCTTAGATGACTTTCTCACTAATCAAGATTTAGATAGACTTAAATTCTTAGATTTATTAAAAGTATTTGGTCCACTTGATAAGAGTACCCTAAAATATGAGGGCTCTACTCGTACAGGTTGTGCGGATGCAGATGAAGAAACAACTCCAAATGTCTATTATAACTGTCAAGTTCCTCCAAAGGAAACTATCAAAGATTTAATTAATGCAGATTTTTGGAATGATAGTTTTTATGACCCCATTGAGTTTGAATGGCAACCTACCCTTTTTCAGCCAGTTGGAGGAATGGATAAGATAGTAGATGGATTTGTTGATCAAGTGGGGCATCTGATTACACTTAATGCTAGTGTTACCGAAATACAAGTAGACCGAGATAGCAAAAAGGTAACAGTAACTTATCGAGATAAAAGTGGCAAATCAATGACTGAAACTGCTGACTATTGTATCTCCAATATTCCTTGCCCTATTCTCAATCGAATTCCTAATAATTTTCAATCTGACTTTAAAAAAGCTGTTGAACGGACTACCTTCGGCCCTTCTTGTAAAGTAGGCTGGCAATGTGATGAACGCTTTTGGGAAAATGATAACTATCAAATTTATGGTGGCATAAGTTTCACCAATGATATTATTGAACAAATTTGGTATCCTTCTAGTGGCATCTATGAGAAAAAAGGAACTTTGACGGGTGCTTATATACATGGTAGTAATGCCAAGTTATTTGGTAAATTTGGCATAACTGATAGGATAAAAATAGCTAAGGATGGAGGGGCTAAGTTGCATCCAGAATTTAACGATGAAAAAATAGTACCAACTGACAAAGGCATCACTATTGCTTGGCAATATGTACTCCACCAAGAGGGTGCATGGCCTTCTTGGGGAAATAATCAACACGATGATTCGGATTATCGTCGATTATTAGAACCTGATAGTGGCTTATTTTTTATTGTTGGCGACCAAGCTTCTACGCTTCCAGGTTGGCAAGAAGGAGCCATGATGTCTGCCGAACACGTAGTTGAATTACTTGTTGGTAAAAAATCTATCAAAGATATTCCTCAGAATATTCAAGCACCAAATACATTTAAAGTCCTTCAGGGAAGAGGGTAATTAAAAAAATCAATGTCAACTTCAAACTCAATCACAAATTTTCCGTTATTTTTTATTGGATTTTTGTGATTGATTTTGAAGTTGGCGTTGATAAATCATCTAATAAAAAATATTCAATCACTTTTTAGCGTCTCCGAAGGATTTAATTGAGCAGTTTTGACGGCATGGAAACTGGTAATTAAAAAAGTAGTTATTATTAAAAAAAGAAAGATTGCTCCAAAAATTAAAGGATTGATAGTCGTTCTAAAAGCAAAATCTTGTAACCATAAATTAATCAAATAATAGGCGATTAAAAAAGCAGGTAACGTCGCTAAAATAACCAACCAAAGGAAATCTTTTGCCATTAATAAAGCGATATTTGGCAAACTAGCCCCCAAGACTTTTCGGATACCAATTTCTTTGACTCGCTGTTGTGCGATAAAAGCGACTAAACCAAATAAGCCCAAGAAAGTAATAATAATGGTCAGCCCAGAAAATAGACCAAAGATATTTCCTCTAATCTGGTCTGTTTCATAAGCACTTTGCAAATCATCGGCTAAAAACTGATAGTCAAAAGTCGTATTGGGAAAGATGGTTGCCCAAGATCTTTCTAAATGAGCAATAGCGGTAGGAATATCTTCATCAATTTTTACGGCAATTTCATAATTAGCAGGTACTAAAGTGAACATTTGAGCAGCAATAGGTTGATGTAAAGTACTTTGATGAAAATCCTTGACGACGCCGATAATCGTTTTAAAATTAGGATTGCCTTCATCTCCAAAGCGAACTTTCTCCCCTACTGGATTTTTTAGTCCAAAATTTTTGACCATCGCTTCATTGACTAAAATATTTTGATTAACATCATTGGTATACTCTATAGAAAAATTTCTTCCTTCTACTAATGTTATCTCCATCGTTTCCAAAAAGTCATAATCTATACTCCCGTAATGCACAAATTGGGATGCTTTACTTATTCCATTATCCGCACTTAATGGTCGGCTGCCCATACCAATCCCTGGTAAAAAACTAGAAGTACCGACCGCAGTCACTAAAGGGCTTTCTTTAAAAATGGTTTTTAAAGTAGTGATTTTTTGTAAATCTGCTTCTGTGGCAACATTTAATTGGACAATTTGAGAACGATTAAACCCCAAATCCTTTTGCCGCATAAATTGTAGTTGCTCGTAAATCATACCTGTACTAGCTAACACAATTAGAACTACAGCAAATTGAATCCCTACTAAGGTTTTTCTTAAAGGTGTTCCTTTAGCCATTTTTCCTTTCATCATAGCAATTGGCTGAAAGGAGGACAGAAAAAAGGCAGGATAACTTCCACCTAAAGTGCCTAACAGGAATAACATGCTCAACATTCCCAATATTACTTGAGGTTGCGTTAATTGCTGGGTTGTCAATTGCAAATTTAATAAGCCATTTAACGGCGAAATACTGACAAAAACAAGGGTAATTGCGAGGATGAAAGCCAAGGTCGTAAAGCAGAAAGATTCGCCCAAAAACTGAACAATTAACTGTTGTCGATTGCTGCCCATCACTTTCCGAATCCCAATTTCTAAAGCTCGTTTGCTTGCTTGAGCGGTTACCAAATTCACATAACTAATCATGGCAATTAGCAGTAATAAAAACCCTATGCCTGCAAAAATATAGATATAAGTATATCCACCCGTTTCACTCAAATGTATTTTAGGCAAAGGCATCAGTTCATGAATCGCTTTCTTTAATACGGGCTCTTTTTCAGGGTCTATATATTTTTCATAAATGGTTGGTAATTTTTCAGCTAATTGATTCGGTTTAGTCCCTTCTTTTAATAACACATAGCTGTAAAAAGAAAATTGCCCAATTCTATAATCTGCTAACCTTGAATCTGTCGCAGCCGAAATAAGTGCTTGTGAAAAAAGATGGCTATTTGCTGGAAAATCATGATACACACCACTTACTATTAAGGAATAACTTGGATTTACATCTGGTAAGATATGAGCTAATTCACAATTAATGATTTTACCAATTGGATTACTCTTTCCAAAAATTCGGTTTGCTAAACTTTCGGTTAAAACAATTTGATTGGGTGCCCTTAAAGTAGTTTCCGCATCGCCATAAATAAAATCAAAAGAAAAAATAGTCAAAGCAGCAGCGTCTGCCACC
>CALFWI010000206.1 GCA_937928615.1 uncultured Saprospiraceae bacterium
CCTGACGGACAAGCACAAGTGGATAATTTAGATTTAGGGGTGATAGAAAATATTGAAGTTGTTCGTGGACCATCTTCTGGTTTATATGGCAATGCTTCTGGTGGGGTGATTAGTTTTACGACGCAGAACCCTACGGTCAATCCTTTTGTGGAAGCAAGAATAGCGCTTGGTTCTTATGGTTTACAACAATATCAATTAAAAACAGGACAGCAAAAAGGAAAATTTGGTTACTTGATTCATGGTATTCATGTCAATACAGATGGCTATCGGGAGAATAGTGGTATGAAGAATACTATTTTAAATGGTAAATTTAATTTCCAATTAACTGATAAATCCGAACTACAATTCTTAGCCAATTATGCCAATAGCCCACAAGCGGACGACCCAGGAGGCATCAATTTAGCGCAAGCAGAAGAAGACCGCCGAAGTGCTAGAGATAGAAATTTATCGTTTATGGGCGGAGAAGAGATTATACAATCTCGATTTGCTTTAGTTTATAAAAATGCGATTGCGGACAACCAGCAATTAGAAATCAAAACTTGGATTAGTAATCGAGATTTTGCCAATCGTTTGCCATTTGGATTTGGCGGTATCGTAGAATTTGATAGGACTTTTACGGGGTTAAATGTTAATTACGAATTGCATAATGACGAAGTTTTTGGTTTGCCTTATCGAGCAAAAATCGGTATTGACTTACAGAATCAAGCGGATGATAGAACTAGATTTGTCAATGAAGATGGCGTAAAAGGCAATATGACATTAGACCAAAAAGAGGCATTTTTAAGTTTTGGTGCTTTCTTGATTCAAGAATTGAGCTTTTCTGAGAAATTTACTGCTATGCTAGGTACTCGCTTTGATGGGGTTCGTTTAAAAGCAACGGATAATTTTTTGAGTAATGGAGACCAATCTGGCGAATCTACTCTAAATAGTTTTAATCCAACTTTTGGTTTAGTGTATAGCGCATCCGATGCCGTTAATATTTACGGTAATATTTCTTCTAATTTTGAAACGCCTACTTTAAATGAATTATCAAATAATCCTTCTGGTTTAGGTGGTTTTAATCCAGACTTAATGCCGCAAGAAGCGACCAATTATGAAGTTGGTATCAAAGGGATTGTCCATAATAAATTGCGCTACGAATTAGCTTTATTTAATATTAAAGTCAAAGAAGAGATTGTTTCTTTTGAATTAGCAGATTTTCCTGACCAAGACTTTTTTCGAAATGCGGGGAGTACCAACCGAAAGGGGGTAGAGGCGAGTTTGACTTATAATTTAGCAAGCGGATTAAATGCTTTCTTAAACTATACCTATTCTGATTTCAAGTATGATTCTTTTCGTTCTTTCGATGGGAATTTTTTGCCGGGTATCCCAAAGCATAATACCTTTTTTGCGTTGAATTATTCCAGAAATAAAGGTTTATTTGGGTCTTTACAGGTAAGAAGTATCGGTGAATTATTTGCTAAAGATGATAACTCTGTAACCGTAGATGGTTTTACTGTTATAAACCTAAAATTAGGCTATCGATATAATTTAACAAAAGGACATATTGAACCATTTTTTGGTATCAATAATTTATTAGGAGCGGAATATTTTGATAATGTTAGAGTCAATGCTTTTGGTAGTCGATTTTATGAACCAGCGCCAACGGCTAATTTTTATGGTGGAGTGAAAGTCTTTTTTTAGAGGTGAGAAGTCTCCCGATAGTTATCGGGAGTTTATTTCATAAACTGTCAGAAGTCAGATTTCTAAGATAAATCTGACTTCTGACAGAAAATTTTAATTTTCGGTCTGACTTTTGACTTCTCCATTTTACCCGTATTTCTCAATATGCTTAATAAAGGTACTCAAATCCTTATCGCCTCGACCAGATAAATTCACCACAATCACATCGTCTTCTTTATAATTAATATAGTCTAATGCAGCAAAAGCATGCGCCGACTCTAAAGCAGGAATAATTCCTTCGGTACGAGTCAAAAAATAAGCAGCTTTCAACGCATCGTCATCTGTGATGCTGACTGCTTCTGCTCGACCTGTATCAATTAAATGCGCGTGCATTGGTCCAATGCCTGGATAATCTAAGCCCGCAGAAATTGAATAGGGTTCTACAATTTGCCCGTCTTTGGTTTGCATTAAAAGTGTTCGGCAACCGTGAATAATCCCTTTTGTGCCCAATACACTAGTCGCTGCTGATTCGCCTGAGTTAATACCTAAACCTGCTGCTTCCACTGCAATTAAGCGTACATCTGGTTCATCCAAATAATGGTAGAAAGTTCCTGCGGCATTACTCCCTCCTCCAATACAAGCCATCACAGCATCTGGGTTTTCTTTACCCGTTTGTTCCTTTAATTGCCATTTGATTTCCTCGCTAATCACCGATTGAAAACGAGTCACCATATCTGGATATGGATGTGGTCCAATCGCAGACCCAATAATATAATGCGTATCTGCGGGATTATTAATCCAATCTCTAATTGCCTCATTGGTTGCATCTTTTAGCGTCTGACTACCACTTAAGGCTGGGCGCACTTCTGCTCCCAACATTCTCATTCTCGATACATTCGGCGCTTGTCTTTCGATGTCAATAGCACCCATATAAACGATACAAGGCAAGCCCATTAATGCACAAACAGTTGCCGTTGCTACGCCATGCTGTCCTGCACCTGTTTCGGCAATAATTCGTTTTTTACCCAATCGTTTGGCTAATAAAATTTGCCCGATGGTATTATTGACTTTATGTGCGCCTGTATGATTTAAATCTTCTCGCTTGAGATAAATATTCGTCTTATAATGATTGGATAATCGTTCTGCGTAATAAAGCGGGGTAGGGCGACCTACATAGTCTTTTAATAAACCACGAAATTCTTTTTGGAAACCCGCTTCTTGGGTAATTTCTAAATAGACATTGCGTAATTCTTCAATATTTGGATGGAGCATTTCTGGAATAAAAGCGCCTCCAAATTCGCCATAATAGCCTCGATTATCTACTGCGTAAGCTGATTGAACGGTCGGTGTTGCGGTCATTATATTTTCGTTGAAAATTTTCAAAAAATACAAGAAATAATTACTAAGGAGTAAGTTATACGTTCTTTTTTACCTTGTAAAGTATTAAACTCCATAATCAAGCCAATTAGTTTCATAATAGATAGAATTTTACAATTAGATTAGGTAGTAAAGAAACTATTCTTTCTTATTGAAAATGTAGCACAAGTTATGCCTCATGCCTTTTATGAACTTTAATGACTATCTGATAAAAATCAAGCTATACTTGTCCTAGCAATTGGTGATTCTAAAAAGGCAAAGTATTAGAAAAGAATAATAATGGCTCAAAACCTAAATAAACTTGCCATAAAATAGCAATTACTGCTAAAATATAGTTCAATCGCTCTCGAACAAATTTCTTTACTCCTTTGCGTGTTAAAGTCATCCCCATTTTAGTAAATAAGTAATGATAAAACGTATTATGGTCTTCTTCCCCTAATTCATGTCCTTCATTCATCAAACAACGATTAAAAATTTGATACTGCATTTGTACGCAGATATAAGCGATAATCATTATGTACCAAGAGAATAAAAACGGTCCAACCCAAGCTAGGCTAGTAACAAATAGGTGTGCCCAAAACATACCATTAATTTCGAGTGATGCAGCTTCTGTGCTTGAACGCATAAAATTATATTTTCCTTTTTTTAGTAAATTATCGGACGGGTGATTTAGGAAAGGTAAAATTACTAGAATTACTCCGATTTTTTAATTTTTTGGGCTAAGATTTCTTCAAAACCCTGCCACCAATCATTTTTTTGCAAGGGCGCAATTAATTCAATGGCAGTTTCGGTAGTCGGATTAGTGAAAGCTAATTGCCAAGCATGTAAGGCAACAGCATTAGGAGAGACATTTTTAGTAGCGCCATATTTTGCATCTCCCAAAATAGGGCAACCAATATGGGATAACTGTACTCTAATTTGATGAAATTTTCCTGTGATGGGTTTAACTACTAATAAATGACCAAATTCATTTTCCCCAATTACTTCATAACTCAACGTGCATTCAACGCTTCCCTTTATTTTGTTAGCATTAACAATGCCCTTTCTAGTCGCTCTATCTTTAGATAAAAAATTAACTAAGGTCGCTTTTGCCTCGGCTGGTGCTTTTTCTACAATTGCTAAATAAGTTTTTTTAACTTCCCTATTCCGAAATTGCTCATTGATTTTTCGGAGCGTACTCTTTCTTTTAGCGAATAATAAAACACCAGTCGTCACCCTATCTAAGCGGTGAATAATGCCAATGTATGGATTTTTGTAGGCTTTGGAAATATGGTCAAAAACTAACGATTCTATGGTGGGCTCTCCGTAAGGACTTTTTTCTACTGACAATTTCGGTACCTTATTGACCGCCAGCCAATGCTTATTTTCAAAAATAATAGGTAATTCAGGTAGTTGATCGGACAAGAGAATTTGTTTTTGTGTCTGAAAAATTTCGCCAGTTGCCAGTCACGGGTTGCTAGCTTTTTACGAGCTAAACAGCTAAACTCGCAACGGGCAACTGGCAACTCGCAACTGATAACCACTAATGTGCAAAGTCCATTTCATAATTTCCATTAATCCGTTCAATTGGCGGATTAAAATAACCATATTTTATATGCGGAAATTCTTCTTTGATTAAATCCATTAACTGTTTCACGCCTAAACATTCTCCTGGGTCTTCCAAATCAATTCGCTTTAAATACCAATCTGGGTCGATATTAAAATTTCGCCATTGAATCATTTTTAAACCTGTCTCTTTGATTACTTTCCGCAAAGCCTCATATTCTGCTACACTATCTGTGACACCAGGAAAAACGAAATAATTGATACTCGTCCAACCACCGTAACTATTGACAACTTTAATACTCTCAATAATATCCTCGAATTGATAATTATTCGGACGATAATAAGGCGTATACAATGCTTCTTGAAAAGAATTTGTGCTAACTCGGATGCTATCTAAGCCTGCTTCACATAAGGCTTTAACTGCAGCAGGTTTACTCGCATTCGTATTAATATTAATACTCCCTTTATCGGTAAATTTTCTAATCTGTAAAATAGCTTCTTGAATCATTTCCCACATCAACAAAGGTTCGCCTTCACAACCTTGCCCAAAAGAGACAATTGGATAAGGCGCATTCATTAAATGAGGCACCGTATATTCCACAATTTCTCCCGCAGAGGGTTTAAATTGCAAACGGTCTTGCGTAGAGACAATCACTTCATCTTCTGGTTGTAACGAAATACAGCCCAAACAATTCGAGTTACAAGCTGGCGAACTAGGAATCGGGCATTCCCAACGCCCCATAAAATAATTTCTAGCGGCAGGACATTCGTAAGTTAAGGCACAATTATTGGCCAAATGTTCTACTACTCTATTATTTGGATATTTAGCGATTAACTCCGCAACTCCTGTCGTTACTTTTGTTTCATCAAAACCATCCGCCTCTTGCCGAATATCTGATTCTATTCTGACGGCTGTCACATAAAATTCATCATCTGCCTCATTCCAACCTACTGCTGTGTAACAAAATAAAGGCAATACTTCTGCATCTTCTGCACTCGTATACGCCGCCATTAATAAACCCGTATGTGCTGGCGGAATAAAAGCGGCCATTGCCCAACCTAATTGACATTCTCGCAATTCTCCTGTTCGTACATCTACCCCGACTCCTCGCCGACCAGGTAATTCATATAAAGAACCACCTTCTGGTAATACGATCCAATCCTCTGCTGGAACGGGTTGAATATAATGCCCACTTCTGCCGCAAGCATAAAGGGTTGTATCTTCAAATACATTTCCTTCTCCGTCTGAATATCGTAGGTATGGTGACATTTTCTTTCTGTAATGAGTGATAAATAATTGGTGTTAAGTAGGGAAGAACAACTACTTATTGCTTATTACTTTAATAAGCATTGCAAAAATACGATTATTTGGTTAGAAGGGAATCTTCCTAGGCCAATGTATCCTAATTTTACTTTAATTCATATAAACCAAAAGAATCCGTATATTTAATCTAATCAAATCCTCAAAAAATGATCAATGCCACTAACTTTCCCATCATTTCGCTATCCAATACCTGAAAAAATTAAAAAGCGACTTCTTTTGAAGCTTCGGATTGAAAATATCAAAAGGATTAAAATGATATCGCTGGCGAGTTTTGTATTTCTTTTTTTATTTATAATATTAGATTATCTAAGATTTGCAGAAGGGAAAATTATTTTTGGCAATATCTATTTTTTTCTTTCCTTGAATCACCTCTGTTTTTCCTTATTTCTAATTCCATTGGGATTAATCGAATATCATAAAAGTGCGATTGCTATAGGAAAATGGAAATACACAAAATATTTGATTTATGCTTGGACTATTTTTGTTGGAATACTTCTAATCACCATGGCAATTTTGAGTTTAATAATTCGAGATTCTTTGACGATGTATACCATGTATATGATTATCGCTAACTTTGAGGTGTTAATGCTTCACAAAGATAGAATGATACTCAATGGTATTAGTTTTCTGATTATTTTGGTCGTTTGCGTGACTTTAAATTATCAAAATATCGAATTATTACTATTGAATATTTTGGAAATTTCTGGTGTTACCTTGATTTGTTTCATTGTCTCGAATCAGTTGTTTAATGCTTTTGTTAAAGGAACCTATAATGAAAAAATAGTAGAGGAAAAATCTATCTACTTGGAAGACCAAAATGATAAAATTGAAGCTTATGTACTAAGGCAACAATCCAGTAAGTTAGCCGCAAAAACAGTCGAGGGAAATAATTTTGTTCATGCTAAAGACGTCATTAAAAAAGATGGGCTCTTCTATTGTCCTGACACTCTTGGTAATTTGATTGTAAGGTTGAATCTGTTGATTGTAAATATCTTCGTTAGGATGGTTCTTAATGGCTAACCTACGTTTATCCCATTGGTTAGGCTTCATATATAAGTATGTGGAAAAATTCTTGGAGCGACCGTCTTGATAGGCTTTAACGGTTATCAATGCTTCACCGTTTTTATT
>CALFWI010000207.1 GCA_937928615.1 uncultured Saprospiraceae bacterium
AACAACCAATTTCCAAGCCTTTTTTATAGAGTTTTAAGCTCTCTTCTGCGTAACTTCGTTGACCCGTATTGATTTTTTTGATACAATAATTAATAGCTAAAAGGTAAATATCTTGAATTTCTTGCGGCGGAAATAAAGTGCCATATTCTAGGATTTGTTGTTTTAAATCATCAAAAGCATTGTCCGCCGTGGGCTGCGCTGAAAGCTGATAAGCATTATAATATAAGGCAATAGCAGGAATGTTTTTCCATTCTTTTTTATCAATATGCCTCAATATTTGTTCAACCCATTCAAAATCGTATTCGATATTATAAAATGCCTGCTGTGCTTTTAAAAAACAAGCTTGGCGGAGTTTGGCAGAAAAATAAGCAATGTCAAAATTTAAACCTAGTGCTTGTAGATTGATAGGAATATCCCTTTTTTTAGAACTATTTAATTCAAATTGTTCTAATTCTAATAAATTTTTGGCGGCAAAATAATCTTGATTTCGAAAGGGTTGTTTTTCCAATTGCTGCATGGCCTTTCTTTGCACTCTATTAAAGTGTTTTTCTAAACCATTTTTTCTGTAAAATTTGACCAATTGTATTTGTTCTGAAATTGGTTGAATAGCTTGTTGACTTATAAACTGTTCTACTAATTTTAACAAATCACTTAATAATAACCGAATCTTATGGTCATTATACTTGGCGGATTTACCAAAAATATACCGATGTAAGTCGATTTTATTCGGAATGCTATCGTTAATTATCCCATCTTTTAGATAAAAAAAGACTTTGATTATCAATTCAGATGAATTAATAAAAGTAGACTGTAAATAAATTGTCAACCGATTAAGCTCTTTTTTATCAAATTTTTCTAAAGTTTGAATTAATAAATTATTTTTCATAGGCGACAAAATATTATTTAATTACTTGATTAATAGTTTTTTATGAAGTTATATAAGGAGTAGGTATGCTACAAATATAGAAAAATGATTTTCGGAAAGCTATTAAAATTCCTCAAATTTGTCCTATAATACTTTTGAATCACGACAAGACATCTGAAATCCATAATTTAAATCACCCGACCGTAATTATTTTATTCGGCAAAAATTTAATTCCAATGACTATTTTTACCCAATCCCGACTATTATCAAAAGTCTTGTATTTGTTTTCTTTTTTAATGCTACTTGTTTCAAACTTGCAAGCACAATTTTGTTTAGGCTTAAATGTGCGAGCCGACGAAGCAAGGCCTGATGAGGTTTTTCTGGATATAACTTCAACAGATTTTAATGGTATTGCTTCTATGCAATTTTCTATTATTTTCGACCCGACGGTATATAAACCAATCGGTTTGATAGAAAGTAATTTGATAGGATTTGGCGAAGGAAGTACCAATTATACCCCTACTGGTTATGATGGAGCCATTGTATTGGCTTGGTTTGACCAAACGGCACAAGGCGTTACTTTTTTAGAGGATAAGCCATTGATAACCTATAAGTTTGAAAAATTAAAAGAGAGTAGTACAGGGTTTGATTTTGCAGATAACCCAGTAACCATTGAAGTAGCTACTCCTACAGAAGTTTTTTATAATTTTCAAAACTGTAATACTGGACAAAATTTAGTGCCTGCCATCAGGGGACAACTATTCTTAGATGCTAACCAAAATTGTGAATTAGAAACGTCTGAAAGAGCGACTACTTTACAAAGTTGGAGAGGTTGGAATATTGCAGCTTCTCAAAATGGCGAATATTATTTCAGTGGATTTCTAAAGGAAGATGGAAGCTATGAGGTGAAGATATTTCCTGGAGAAAACCAAATTGAAATTACCCGCCCTGGACCATATTACGATGTATGTGAAGCTTCTTTTACAATTAATTCAGAAGATATTGACGTAGAAAGTGCTTTTTATGAACATTTAATCCAAATAAAGGAAGAATGCTCTTTTTTAGAAGTTAGTCTGGCAAGTTTTCCTGGATTGCCTTGTGAATTGGGGGCTTATGTACTACAGTACCGAAATAATGGAACAGCGAATGCTACAGATGTATACATTGATTTGAATCTGGATTATCGAGTGGCCATTGAAGAAATGGATGCGGATTATACGGATTTAGGGGATAGTAAATACCGAATTAATATTGGTGATTTAACTATTGGCGAAAGCGGTTTTGTTTTTATGAAAGTAGACCTACCCTGTGATTTAACTGCTGAAGAAACCTTGCGAAATGATGCACAAATTTTTCCAAACCAACCTTGTGGTGAATTATCAAATGATTGGTCAGGGGCAAGTCTAAAAGTAAATGGAACATGTGATGGCAATCAGATTATTTTTGAGTTTGAAAATATTGGAGATGCTGATATGTCTGAACCTACGGAATATGTAGTCATCGAAGATGCGATTATTTTCAGAACACAGAATGTCAGACTGGCTAAAGGGGAACGAAAAACAGTCACTTTGCCAGCTACAGGGGCGTCCTATTTTATTCAAGTTGACCAAGAGCGAGGTCACCCTGGGTCTTATATTCCAAGTGCTTTGGTAGAAGCGTGTGGCCGTAATGAAAGTGGTGGGTTCAGTACAGGTTTTGCGAATAGATTTCCCGAAGAAAATAACGATTTAGCTGTAGCCGTAGATTATCAAGTGATGTCTGTGAATGATGAAGCGCATCATTTATTAGCTAGCCCAAGAGGTTTCTCAGACGCCCACTTTATTGAACCTAATAATGCCATTGAATATACCTTACATTTTAAAAATACCAGTAATGGCTTGCAAATAGTAGACGAATTTTCTCCAATGTTGGATGTAACCACATTTAAACCACTTTCTGCTAGTGAGTCTTATGAATATACCTTAGAAGAAGGTGTTTTAACCTTGACAGTTCCACCAGCCCTTCCAAGTTCGTTTTTGGATTTTAAGAGTTATGTGAAGTTTAGTATTTCGCCTAAGGGAGATTTACCAATGGGGAGCGTTATTTCAAATCATGCGACCTTGAATTATTCAGAGGAAAGGGTAGAACAAACCAATAGTGTTTTTCATACGATAGAAACCGATTTTATAGAACGTTCTACGCCTACGGTGAATCTACCTACCTCCATTACAGAATTGACGGTTTATCCAAATCCTTCCAGTGAAGCAGTTATTTTTACCATTAAAGATTGGCAACCAATTGATTACCAATTGACAATAATGGATGTAGATGGTAAGGTTTTACAAAAAAATAAATTAAATAATAGACAATATCAATTCCAAAAAGGAAACCTACCTAGTGGGACTTACTTATACCGATTATTGGGCGAGAATGGGGTAGTAGCGCATGGATTTTTTGTATTAGTAGACTAAAGATTTAGCATTTTCAATAATGATTGTCAATGTTTTAGAAACTCCAATTCAAATGCTGCACTGTTTGATTGGAGTTTCGCTATTTGTATAGTCAGATTTGTTGGCTTTTAGTTAAAAATAATGGCGCTGCGGTGAAAACTGAGGGTGAATTAAAAAAGTACGACTCAGGAGCGTCGTGTTACCATATCATTGCGATGGAG
>CALFWI010000208.1 GCA_937928615.1 uncultured Saprospiraceae bacterium
ATTGGTGAACCCACAAGTACAAGCAGTACTGAAAGATGAATTGGATTTATTAATGGTGGATGAATTTCAAGATACCAGTCCGATTCAATTAGAGATATTTTTAAAATTATCGCAGTTTGCCAAGCATTCTATTTGGGTAGGGGACCCGAAGCAATCTATTTATGGTTTTAGAGGGGCCGACCCCAGTTTGATGATGGAAATTATTAAGCAAACGGGCGGTGTAAAAAAAGAAGATATCCAGATTTTTTCGTGGCGGTCAAGGGCAGGTGTCGTTAATGCGACCAATGCCATTTTCTGTAAAGCTTTTGGTGATTTACCAGAGGCACAAGTCGCCTTGATTCCACAGCGAACAGAAGAGAAATTAAAAAAGGAGGTCAAAGACCAAGAATTTTTGGAATTTTTAGGCAATCCACTCATTCATTGGCACATGCATTACGATGGCGAAAAACGAATGCCCGGTCGCCCTTGGATGGAAAATTGTATTGCTAGTTCCATTAAAAAAACCTTGACCTCAGGCAAATTAGTTTTTCCTAAAGAAGAGGACGAACCTCGATTAATAGAACCTGGCGACATTGCCGTTTTATGTCGGTCGAATGCCTTATGTGGTGTCATGGCAGAGGCCTTGCACCGAGCAGGAATTAAGGCAGCTATTTCTAGAAATGGTTTATTGGAAACAGCCGAATCTAAATTAGTCTTGGCTTGTTTGAAATTTATTGTGAGTAGAAATGATGCCTTATCCATCGCCGAAATTTTAAAATTAGGCTCAGGTGAATCTTTAAAAGCGATTGTTGAAGACCGTTTAGATTTTTTCCACCAAGTAGAGAAAGGAGCAGTAGATGAATGGCAATGGGGCACGAATGATCCTTATATTCAGCAATTAAATGACTTGAGAATTCAAGGCGCTGAATTATCTAGTTCTGAAATCATTAATTTAGTTTTAGAAGAATTGGATTTACGACGCATTATTGCCAGTTGGGGCAATGGCGCACAACGCTTAGGCAATGTAGATGAACTGCGACAATTGGCTTTGTCTTATGAAGAAAATTGTAATCGACTGCATACCGCTGCTACTTTAGGGGGCTTTTTATTATGGCTGAATAATTTAGGGTCAGAAGATATGGATCGTCAGAGTTCGGGCGTTGGGCGAGATGCGGTGAATGTCATGACCTATCATAAAAGTAAGGGATTAGAATGGCCAATGGTGATTTGTCATGATTTGGAAGGCACTCTCAGAGATAAAATCTGGGGCGTACAAATTGTACCAGAAACCGACGAGGTAGATTTAGATAATATTTTAGGCAATCGTTGGTTGCGCTATTGGGTCAATCCTTATGCGGACCAAATTAAAAACACCTTATTAGAAGAACGAATTAATGCTAGTGAAGTCAAGGCTTTTGCCAAAAAAGAAGCCTTGCGTGAAGAAGCAAGGGTTTTATACGTAGGTATTACCCGTGCAAGAGATTATTTAGTCTTCCCTACTCGTAAAAATTCAACCAAATGGCTCAATCGAGTCTGGCACGAAGGAGATGAAACGATACCTACTTTAGACCAATATACGGATGATTCGCCTTGGGTTTGGAAAGAACAAGGAATTTTGAAATTAGACACCACCGTCTTCCCTTATCCAAGAGATTTTGAAACCACCGATTTAGCGAACGAGGACATTACGTTCATTGCCCAAAGAAACGGCAAAGACCCTAGCCACCTAACCTACCCGATTGATATTGAAAGAGAATATTTCCAAACAGAGATGTCTGCTAAAACCACTAACAAATTTGAATATGGTGCGCAATTAGCCCTCAAAGAAGAAGGCAATCAATATGCCGCTGCGAAAGCCACTAAAGCTTTTTTAACCGTCGATGATTTAAGTTTATCTGCCGTCGAACGCTTTGATATAGCCGAAGCGATTTTGGAACGGTTTAAGGTCGCAGAAATACTAGATTTGCGTAGTTTAGTGCTCCATTCTAAAACCTATTTGACCTTCTTAGAACAAACGTTTCATCCCACTAAATCTTATAAAAAATACCCTGTCCGCTACCATTATAAAGACCGCCTATTTGACACGACGATTGACTTAATTTTAGAAACAGATAAAGGCTTGGTCATTATTCAAAATTCTGGTTTTGCCAAGGGCAAAAAGGAATGGAAAAATAAGGCCTTGAAATTAGCGCCTTGGTTCTTCTTGGCTAAACAGGCTTTAGCGGAACAGTTTTCTGGGAAAGGGATTCGGTGTTTTTTGCATTTTTCGCTTGGGGGTGGGATGGTGGAGTTGGCTGTTAAGGAGGTGGTGGCTGTTTGATTTTGATTATCTATGTGCTGGTTAGGACTTCGTATCGCTCTGCTGGTTAGGACTTGTAGTCCGACACCGCTATATAACTCGCCTCTGGCGAGTATTGAAAGGATACATTATAATTTTTTGTAAATCTGCGACAAGTTGTCGCAGATTTACAAAAATGGTTGTTCTCAAAAGGGAAACAAGCTGTTTCAAAATTTATATTTGTTATAAAAATGATTGAATAGGCGTAGAAAATAGAGGAAGTTACAACTATTTGACTGTCACTCATTTTTTCTGCATATTGTTGCTGGTTAGGACTTGTAGTCCGACACCACTATGTAACTCGCCTCTGGCGAGTATTATTAATTGAAATATCAAAAAATAAATATACTAAACTCGCCAGAGGCGAGCGAATAAAGGTATCGGATTACAAATCCTAACCAGCAGTTGTCTAGTAATTTAAAAGTTATTCGGCTATTTTTGTTGCAGTACTTACTACTATAAAAACCCGTTTTGCAAATGAAAAAATAAAACTATGGGAAAGTACAAAATACACAACCAAAAGGGCATTTACTTTTTAACGCTAACAGTAGTTGGTTGGGTAGATGTTTTCACAAGAGCAACCTA
>CALFWI010000209.1 GCA_937928615.1 uncultured Saprospiraceae bacterium
CCATTTTGTAGAAATCAACTCTATTTACGCTTCAATAATGAATGATAAGGATTATTTTTCCCATCTATATGAAATAACAACTAACCTTAATTGTAGCCTTGGTGATTGGTGAAACGCTTCGGTCTTGGACGACTATGGAAAAGATTGATTCTATTGTTGGATTGGTTGGGTGTTTGGTAGTGGATTTGTTTTTATGACTTAAATTTAAGAAATTAGACTTTAAATCTATATAAATGTAATGATTTTTGGGTATTTAAAATACATCAATGAGTTCATTGGTATCCAGAAATAAAAAATCAATATTGTCAATATTATGCCTATCTGATTTTCTAATTAAACCATTAACAAAAAATGGAAAGTAATATACTTCTACAACTTGCAAAAGAAAAAGAACCAGATTTATCATTACTTTGTCATTTGGCAGAAAAGATAACACCAACCCCTTCATTTATTTCAGAGATATTTCTTCCTTTCTTTAAAAAATTAAATATCTATGAATATGAAATTCAAGTACAACTAAGTAAAATATATGGTATCCATGGAAGTAAAGAACAAAGTGCCTATTGGTTAAACAATGCTAAACTAATACCTGTAGTAGCACATCATTGGTTAATGAATCAACTAATGATTACTCCTCATGAGGCAATCACGGACAACACAATTTATCAAATAAAAAATGCGCTACACCATATAAATTGCAATACACGCCAACAGTTAGAAGGACTATTGGAAACCCTCCTGTTGCAAAATAAGATATACGATAATGAAATACTAACGCTTTTAGAAAGGGGTATACAAAATAGTAAACTCTCCTATGAGATAAGTGAAAAAGTACTGCATTATCTTCTTACATCCACAGCGTATGAAATAGTATTTTCAACATGTGAACTGATAAAAAAATACCCTTTTATCTTTTCAATCATTCCTGAAGTAAGCCTGAGAAGAGTCATGCAAAGAGGAGGCCTTTATGAACAGCTTGCACTACAAACACTAGGGATATGGGGGAATAACCGCATTTTTGAAGAAATAATACAAGGCGAAAGCTGGCAACTAGAATCAAAACGAGTAATACTTCCTTTTTTGCCATTAAGCACGTCGTTAATGAATACATTAACACAATACCTAACACTTCATCCAACCTACAGTTTAGACTGGTTAGATTGCTTGTTGAGAGGGGCCAATCAAGGTATATACATCAATAAAAAACGAATAGGAGCAATAATACAACACTATTTCGAATATGAATTTATATCTGCCAAACAACTTGTTCAACTCGTTGGTGAAGCATCAAAAGAAGCACTATTCAACCTTTCCCTAGAAAATAGTGATTTTGATTTTCAAAAGAGAATAAAACTATATCAAGAGTTAAATACTCCTTATGCAAGAAAAAAAATAGTAGCACACTTAAAAGAAATAAAAGATAGTGCTCAACTAAGCATCTTATTAGACACAATAGCCGAATTAAGAATAACAGAAGCAGAACATTACATCCTTCCACACATACAGAATTACCCAAAAGTATGTCTAGAAACGCTAAAATATATAGGAAGCACTAAAACAATTACTCATATAAAAGAATTACTCGAATTTGATGCGCCTGTAAAACAGAACATCCCTTCATTCGAAAAAGACGCTCTTACACTATTAGCAGACCTAGTTCCCGATCAACAGATTATTATCAACTACCTAGAAAAACACAAGCTTCCACCTATTAATCTACCCAATCTACATTTAGCAGTATCTGCCGCAAATGAATGCTACTTACTGAAAATACTCGATGAAGAAGATGTAAGCACCGTGCAATATGGGATAGAAAAGTTGGGAGAATTAGGTTCACTAAAAGCATTGGAACCTATTATTAAAAAAATAGGAATGATGGATACCGTTTATTCTAAGCTAGAATGGAAACCCGTAATAACCAATCCTGCATGGGAAGCGTCCAAAAAAATAGCGAATAGAGCATACGATCAACATAAGGTAAGAACGAAAAAAAACAATAAGAAAACCGCAGTAAATACCCTTCTTACAGAAGTACTCTTAAAACAATTTGAAAACCCATTAAGTGACGCAGATGCAAAACTCTATTTAAACTCTATTTCAGCAATAATTCCAAGTGAATTCCGGCTAGAAAAACTATCCATACTTTCAGCCTCTGCTAATCCTCATGTTATTAAATTTTACATTTCCTATCTGGGGAAGATAAACACCAATACAGCTATAAAACAGCTTAAAGAAGCACTTAAAATAACTCAAAACATTTATACACTTAGGCAGGGACTACTTGCACTAACAGCATTAAAAAACAGCTCATTAGAAAATTTGGTGATTCCCCTACTAGGGCATCCAAATATGAATATCAAAAAAACAGCCGCTGCTTACCTAGCTGAAAACGGAACTGTAAATGCAGTCGTCGCCATGATACATCTATTTCAGCGAAATAATAATATAGGCTTGCGAACTGAGCTAAAAAAAGGACTCAAAAATATTTTAGGTGAAGCCTATTATTTCTTTTTATTCAATGAATGTTTTCCTTGTGAAGTATCTTGGCAGCGCCAATTATTAGAAAGTATTATAACAAATGATGAAGCAATAAAAGAAGCACATTACATCGATTTTCCAGAACTAAACACAATTGTTCCACTAGAAAAAAAAGTACCCAATCCGAAAAGGAATCAGGAATTAATAACTAAATGGAAAACCATAAGAAGTAGAACAAAAGAGGATTTATCGCTATTTGAAAAAAGTGAAGACCTAATACCTAAAATAGCAACTATAAAACAACAAGCAGATTTTGTTTTTATAACAGACTTAATAGCTGCTTCACTTCGAAAACTCGAAGAAACACCTCTATCTAAGAACTTTAATACCATCCTAACTAGCGAAGAAGCACGCATTGCAATGACAGAAAATAGTCTGGAGATTTATCTTTGGAACACGTTATTACTAGACCCTAAAAACGAACAAATAGAATACAATAACCTAATAAACTATAAAGAAGATAAGAAAAAAGAAAAACTATTTTTCCATTTCTTACGGCACTATGGTCTTCAAAAAATAGTGACGAAACTCCTAGAAGAAAATCAGATAAGCTATTTGAAAAAACTATTGTTAAATGATAAAATAGTACAGCCAAAATATCTTCCGTTATTAATCACATTCTATAGCACCCTTAAAAAACAAGAAGATAAAAATATTATTTCACCTCTTGAAACCTTTATTACCAATCATTCTTTTACCAGTAAAGCCCATCAAAAAATCCACTTTTTTGAAAAGGCAACAGCAGTCGAAAAAATAGCTAAATTAGCTTCTTACAATGCTCAACAACAATCCCTATTAAAAGAAGAAATAGTACAACTTTACAAAATTAGCAGTTGGAAACAGCGTAATGCATTAGTGCAAACTATAAAAAGACCCGAAAACCATAGGGTTCTTTTTGACCTCAGTTTCGTACACTATTTAGAAGGGAAAAAAATATCCTACGGACTATTTAACATCGCTCAAATTCAGCAATTTGAAAAACATACAGAAGCTATTGAACAAACAAAAAAAATGCCCAGTCGTTTACCCTATCATAGCAATGATTTCATACTCGCCTATGTAAAAGAAATTGTTTCAGACCAAGAAGTAGATTCGTCCTTACTCCACTCCTTTCGCCAATTGAGGACAGAGCGAAAATGGGAAATATTAAAAACCGAAATAGAGCAGGGAAATTGGTATTGGTTCCCTTTCTTCAATAAGTTTGCCCCTATCAATACCCCACTAAAAAAATGGTTTAAAAAAGCAGCAAGAGCAGGTAAATTAGCATTTATAAAAAACCTAATAAACACAAATACTCCCCTTTACTTTCCTCAATTTGAAAAAGAATTATTCTTATTCATAAAAGAAACTAAGGAGCCAATAGCATGGCAATTGCTTTTTAGCCTTCAACTTAAAAACAACGAAAAAGAATTAACAACAACGTTTACAAAGGAATATGCAGGTTATACCACTTCAATGAAAATTGAATTATTAGCTCATTTACTCCATACCATTCCTGCTACTTTAGTTCATTCCTCTATTTTCAATACACTAGTACCAACAGATAAAAAAGAAGAAATTCTGTTGATTCAGCTACAATTGAAAACACTAAACTATAAAATAGTAAACACTGATATAGTAATAGGCTTAATAAAGCGACTTGCCAAGCAAGATACAGCTTTGGCAAAACAAAGCTTAACCGAAGTGCTAGAAGCTAGCATAGGTATAGGCTTGGCAAAACAAATGAGAATGCTAAGTGCATGTTACACCATTACAGAATTACACGACACCGTGACTACTCAAATAGCGCACCTCTTTTCTACAGAACCGTTAGCTCTAAGTTTTCTTACAGAAGAGCAGAAAAAGCAATTTTACAAGGAGATAGGAGAACTTATTAAAGTAAACAATACAGAAATAGACAAGAAGGGACTCTTAAAAAACTTAGCAGACGAATCTCCTGAAGAAACTAAAATACTCTTAATGAGTATTTTGTTATCTAAAAAGAAAACTGAATTAGATACCCTTTGTTTACGATTATTAAAAACAACAACCTCTAAAGATTTATATCTAGAAACCTGTTATACGCTATTATCTAGTAAGAAGGAAAATCTTTTTAAATCCATAATACGAACACTTAGTTTTGCTAGCTATTCTGCTGTTATTCCCACCTTTATAAAACTACTTACACATAAAACCTTTTCAAAAGAGGCGCGTAAAGGATTGCTTATAATCGGTGAAAAAGCCATTCCGCTCCTTACCAAAGAAGTAAACAAAGTAAGGCCCGATAAACGAAATGCTTTGAACGAATTACTAGTAGAAATAGAAAATAAAACTGTTATAACACATGACAGTCATGCCCAGCAATAGTTGGTTACGCTACATATACGAGACGTTAAAATAATCCGACTACTTCCGTCCCTTAAATCGTCGCTTCTTAGCACTATTCCCAGAATTCCGAGCTCGTCCTTTCAAAACTTCCCGCTTCTGATGCTTCCGCTTATCAGCAATCAATTTCTCTATCAAATCTTCTCGGTCGATACTTTTTAGTTTTTCTCGAATCTGTTGATGATTTTCTCGTTTATGCCAGAAGAAAAATAAGTGTTGATTTTTCTTTTCCTGTTTGGTTTTTGCCGTATAAACAGGCTTTAAAGTATAAGGATGTAAACCAGTATAATAAATGATTGTCGCTACGGTCATGGGCGTAGGCGTAAATCCTTGGACTTGCTCCAATTGGAAGCCCATATCCTTGGTTTCCGCAGCCAAGTTGGCCATATCCTCTACTTTAGAACCAGGGTGACTGGAGATAAAATAAGGAATTAGTGGCTGATTTAGCCCATGTTTTTTATTGATGCGGTCAAATTTATTTTTAAAATCATGGAAATGCTTAAAAGAAGGCTTTCGCATGATTTTTAGAGTGTCATCCGATGTATGTTCTGGCGCAACTTTTAGGCGACCACTAACATGACAAGTGACCAATTGTTCCATATACTCCTCTCCACTACCGTCCGAATTTTTATTATAAGAATCCGATAATAAATCATAACGAATACCACTTCCAACAAAGGCTTTTTTGACTTTTGGATTGGCGTCTACTTTTTTATAGAGTTCCGTTAAAGGTTTGTGAGAGGTATCTAAATTACTACAGATGACTGGGTGAATACAAGATGGACTGACACATTTATCACAGATAGATTGTACCTTTCCTTTCATGCGGTACATGTTGGCAGATGGGCCACCTAAATCTGAAATATAGCCTTTGAAATCTGGCATTTCCGTAACTGCTTCTACCTCTTTTAAAATAGACTCTTGCGATCGACTTGCAATGAATTTCCCTTGATGCGCTGAAATGGTACAAAAACTACAACCGCCAAAACAACCACGATGCATATTAATCGAAAAGCGAATCATTTCATAAGCTGGAATCGACCCTCGTTTTTTGTATTTTGGATGTGGCAATCGAGTATAAGGTAAATCAAAAGAGGTATCAATTTCCTTTTCGGTCATTGGCGGATAAGGTGGATTGACAATTAAATTTTTGTCTCCATTTTCCTGAATAATTCGCCTTGCTTTGACTTTATTAGATTCTTGTTCTACTATTTTAAAATTGGCGGCAAAAGAACGTTTATCCCGCAAGCATTTTTCATGAGAACTTAAATAGACATCTTCCCACGATTTATTTTTAGGTAACCCTTCTGCTTGTGGACGATTGACAGCCGTTTGAGGAATCGTGGTGATGGAATGAAAGGGCACGCCTCTTTTTAGTAAGCGCAACAATTCTCGCAAAGGCATTTCGCCCATCCCATAAACTAACATATCCGCCCCACTCATTTCCAAAATATTGGGGAATAATTTATCCGCCCAATAATCGTAATGTGTTACTCGTCTTAAAGAAGCTTCAATACCACCAATTAAAACAGGCACCTCAGGATATAATTTCTTTAGAATTTTTGAATAAACAACCGTTGCATAATCAGGTCGAAAATTCGCTGCGCCTCCTGGTGTATAAGCATCCGTTGAACGCTTTCTTTTACTAGCCGTATAATGATTCACCATGGAATCCATACAGCCTGAAGTGATGCCAAAAAATAATTTGGGTTTTCCCATTTTTTTGAAATCCCGCAAATCGTCTTGCCAATTCGGTTGCGGCACAATACCAATACGCATGCCCTCACTTTCTAGGATTCGACCAATAACGGCCGTTCCAAAAGCTGGATGGTCTACATAGGCATCTCCTGAGATGAGGATGATGTCTAATGCTTCCCATCCTCTCATTTCTACTTCCTTTTTCGTAATCGGAAGCCAATCTGTTACTGGTAAATTCTTTTCTAACATTTGGCAAATTTACGGATTTTATTGGACGGAAATGACTATTCATAAATGACTTCGACTTTTTATGACTTTTTTATGTGAATAAAGGGGGGAATTATTGTCCTTTTTCTAATTTTAGGGCAAACGAAAAATACCATGTATAATCAACAACTTTTTATCAACGATCTGCGACTAAATCTTCAAGGGGATATTTTGACCGACGATTTAAGCTTAGGGCTTTATGCTACGGACGCTAGCGTTTATCAAATCAAACCAATCGTTGTTGTCTTACCTAAAAATGAGGGAGATGTCATTGCGGCAGTGAAAATAGCGAATGACCATAAGGTGAGTATTTTACCTAGAGGGGCAGGCACCAGTTTGGCTGGACAAACCGTTGGACATTCCATGATTTTAGATTTTTCAAAATACTTAAATCAAATTGTCGAAATTAATGTGGAAGAACGCTGGGTAAAAGTGCAGCCTGGGATGGCTAGAGATGATTTAAATGTGGTACTGAAACAACATGGATTAATTTTTGCGCCTGACCCTGCTACTTCTAGCCGAGCGAATATTGGTGGAATGATTGGCAATAATTCCTCTGGAACGAAGAGTATTTTATATGGCAAAACGGTAGACCATGTATTGGCATTAAAAACGGTTTTGTCAAATGGGGAGGTTTGTACTTTTGGAGAATTGGATGCAAACGAATTTGCTAAAAAAGCAAAATTAGAGCATCGAGAAGGTAGTATTTATAGGCAATTTAAAAAGATTATTGCTACTAATAAAAATGAAATTGAGGCGGCTTTTCCAAAAGTCATGCGTCGAGTACAAGGCTATAATTTAGACGAATTTATTCATACGAATAATTGGAACTTAGCCAAATTAGTTTGTGGTAGTGAAGGAACTTTAGCCGTTACTTTGGAAGCAAAATTGAACCTAGAATTATTACCAAAACACAAATCAGTTTGTGTCGTACATTTTTCTGAAGTATTGGAAGCCATACAAGCGGTAGAAACAATGTTGGAATTCCAACCTTCTGCGGTAGAGATACTCGATAAAACAGTGGTCGATTTAAGTCGAAAAAACCTACTGACTAAAAGAAGTTGTCATTTTATAGAAGGCAACCCTGCGGCTATTCAAATCGTTGAATTTTATGGAGAATCTGAAGCTGATGTATTAGAGCGACCTAAACAAATGGTGGCTAAATTAAAAATTTTAGGTTTTGGTTATGCTTACCCGATTTTTCCAGCAGGTAATAGTTACGAAGATGTTTGGGTAATTCGCAAAAAAGGGTTAGGCTTGATGTTGGGGGTGAAAGGAGATAAAACGCCTTTGGCTTTTATTGAAGATTCGGGTATTCCTTCCAAACATTTACCCGAATATATTGACCGAGTTTTAAAAGTTTGTGCTAAGCATGAAACGGAGGCAGCGATGTATGCACATGCAAGTGTCGGCGTGATTCATGTACGGCCAATCTTAGATTTGCGCCAAGCAAAAGACATAGAACGTTTTAAAAGAATTTCAGAAGATACCTTTGATTTGGTGAAAGAATATGGTGGTTCTTGGAGTGGAGAACATGGTGATGGTTTGGTGAGAAGTTATAAACTCAAAGAATTTTTTGGCGACCATGTTTATGGATTATTAAAAGAAGTCAAGCAATTATTTGACCCCGAAAATTTAATGAACCCAGGGAAAATAATTGATGCGCAACCTATCGACCAAAATTTGCGCTACGGTGCAACTTATAAAGACGAACCCGTTGAAACCATTTTTAACTACAAAGAAGATGGTAGTTTTGAAAATGCGGTTCATATGTGTACGGGCGTAGGTGAATGTCGAAAGATGCAAGGGGGGACGATGTGCCCAAGCTTTAAGGCAACGAGAGCAGAAGCACATTCTACTAGAGGCAGAGCCAATGCCTTGCGTTTAGCAATGTCTAATCAGTTAAAAGGTGGTTTGACGAATGAAGAGGTTGTGGACGCTTTAGATCTATGTTTGTCTTGTAAAGCCTGTAAATCTGAATGTCCAAGTAATGTAGATATGGGTAAATTAAAGGGCGAAATTTGGCAAAAGAAGTATGATGAAAAAGGGATTCCATTAAGAGACCGTTTTGTCAGAGATGCTGCTAGTATGGCCGCTAAATTTTCTGGTGGGTTGGCAGGATTAGTAAATGGTGTGCAAAAAACAAAATTATTTCGGCGTACTTTAGAAAAAGTCGCTGGTATTGAAAAAGCGCGCATTTTGCCCGAATACGCAGCTCAACCTTTTTATAAATGGTTTGCTAAAAATTATAGATCGAAACCCGAATCAAATAAAAAAATTGTCTTATTCGCTGATACTTACTTAAATTTCCATGAACCAAATATTGGTATCGCAGCGACTCAATTATTACAAACCTTGGGCTATGAAGTTATTTTAGCCAATGTTGGTTGTTGCCAACGCCCTAAAATCTCCCATGGTTTTTTAAGAGACGCTAAGAAAGAAGGCACCAAGACGGTACAAAATTTAGATAAATATTTTCAAGAAGGATTAACTGTAGTTGTTTGTGAACCGAGTTGTGCGTCTGCTTTAACGGATGATTTGCCCGATTTAATTGAAGATGCTGATTTAGCAAATAGATTAAAAACACAAGTCAAAATGATTGATGTGTTTCTTCAAGAAGAAATCGAAGCAGGTACTATTCAACAAGCATTAACAACAAAAGCTAAAAATATTTTTGTACATGGGCATTGCCATCAGAAGGCTATTTATGGTACTAAAGCTATGAAACACTTATTAAGCGATACTAATGTCTCTGAAATTCCTTCTGGTTGTTGTGGCATGGCAGGTTCTTTTGGTTATGAAAAAGAGCATTATGAATTATCTGAGAAAATAGGGAATGAAATTTTATTGCCTTTTGTTAAAGAGATGAAGGCAGATGAAACCCTAGTTGCTTGCGGCTTCAGTTGCCGACATCAGATTGAACATTTTACGGGGAAGAAGGCTTTGCATTGGGTAGAGCTATTTCAAAAATAGTAAGATGATTTACGGTACAAAAGAAAACAAAAATGATTAATTGGATACTTCAAAAAAATCTTACAAAACCAGAAATATTAGAACGGATAAAAAATGTCCTAGATCAGGAGAATGAAACTTGGGAAGAAATTGAAGTTATTCCTTTTTCTGAAGAATTACCAAAAATAAAAAATAAGGACGCCTTCAATATAATTTATGGTTCGACAACCTTTATGTTGAATGCTTTTAAAAAAGAGGCTTATAAAAAGGGAGTTTTTTATAAGCCAGATACTTTCCAAATGCAAAATTATGTAGATAAGTGGAAGAAAAATGTTTTAAATAATGAAGGAATACTAATTGAATTTGGTAATATTGACAACATAGAAAGTAAGGCTTCACAGAGATGGTTCATTCGCCCAAATCATGATGGAAAAGAGTTTAGTGGACGGGTTGATACATTTGAGGAATTAGTAAAATGGAGTCAACAAATTTGTGCGCTTAACTTACCAGATTTTAATGCCAAAACAACAGTATGGATAGCAGCACCTAAAAGAATTAAAAAGGAATGGCGATTATTCATTGTTGATGATGCAATAGTTTCTGTTTCAAAATATATGGAGCACGGCGAATTAAAGGAGAGTGGAATTGATATTCCTGAAAAAATGCTAAAATTTACAGCTAATCGAATTAAAGAATATCGTTTATCTGCTGTTTATGTAATGGATATTGCAGCCGTTGGAAATGGCTATAAATTGATAGAATGTAATTGCTTTAATGGTACGGGGTTTTATAAACATGACATTGAAAAAATAGTCATTGCAATAAATGTTTTTATTCGTAAAGAATTGGCAAAAAGTATTTCCTAAAAATTAAGTACTTTTGCACTCTAAAAAAAGATTATGATAAACTTATTAGGCACACATTTCTTCATGTAGCTTCGCTAACATTTTTCGACAGTTCTAAACTGTCCCTACCATTCCCTACTCATCACTCATCACTCATCACTCAAAAAAGATGTTAGATAAATTAGAAGCTCTTCAAGAACGATTTTATTATTTGGAAGAACGCTTGTCCGATCCAAGTATCGTTTCTGACCAAAAAGTATATACGCAAACGAATAAAGATTACAGCGCTTTAAAAGAAATAGTTGTGGTCTATAAGCAATACAAAGAAGTCTTAGGAAATATTGAGACCGCCAAGGAAATGTTAGCAGAAGATGATATTGATATGAAGGACATGGCGAAAGAGGAATTGCAAGAACTCAATCCTAAAAAGGCAGCATTAGAAGAAGCCTTAAAAGTGTTACTAATTCCTAAAGATCCAGAAGATGAGAAAGATGTGATTGTGGAGATTCGTTCTGGAACAGGGGGAGATGAGGCAAGTATTTTTGCTGGTGATTTATATAAGATGTATTCTCGATTTTTTGATCGACAGAAGTGGAAAGTGGATGTTTTAAGTATTACCGAAGGAACAGCAGGTGGATATAGTAAATTGGTCTTAGAGGTTTCTGGTAATAATGTCTATGGTAGGTTGAAATTTGAATCTGGTGCACATAGAGTTCAAAGAGTACCTAAAACAGAGTCGCAAGGTAGAGTGCATACGTCAGCTGCTACGGTAGTGGTGATGCCTAAATTGGAAATGCAAGATGTAGATATTAATAAAGCCGATTTAAGAACAGATACTTTCCGTGCAAGTGGTGCGGGTGGTCAGCACGTTAATAAAACAGAATCGGGTGTTCGTTTTACGCACCTTCCAACTGGAATTGTAGCAGAAAGTACAGATGCACGGTCTCAAACTCAAAATAGAGAAATCGCTATTCAGCGTTTATACCAGAAAATGTATGACAAGCAGCGAGATGAGCACAATTCTAAGGTAGCTGCAGCTAGGAAGTCATTAATTGGTTCTGGTGATCGTTCTGGTAAAGTTCGTACTTATAATTACCCACAAAATCGGGTGACGGATCACCGAATTAATTTAACCTTATATAGTTTAGATAAAATTGTAGAGGGGGATATTGACGAAATTTTACAAGCTTTGCAAGTTGCGGAGAATGCGGAGAAGATGAAAGCAGAGGCGGAGATGGAATAATTCAGTAGGCAGTTTGCAGTATTACAGTTTGCAGAAAAACGTCAAAATACTGTGGTTATTTATTGCCTCATCCCTAAAAGGAAAGCCCTCTATTAGTTATAAATAGAGGGCTTTTTTTTTGATATTAATGCTTGTGTAGGCTGCCTACTGCTCACAGCTCAGAGAGCTGTGTTACTGCTGACTGCCAACGTAATATTGCCTACTGAAACTATCGATTCATAGAAGTCAATAATTCGTCATTATTAGAAGATCCTACCATTTGCTTTCTTAAGAAAGAATAAGCTTCTTCTGGCTTCATATCCGCTAAGTGATTACGTAGAATAATCATTCGTTGTAAAGAATCTTTATCAATTAATAAATCATCTCTACGAGTACTAGACTTATTTAAGTCAATAGCAGGATAGAATCGTCTGTTGGCTAAATGTCTATCTAATTGAAGCTCCATATTACCAGTACCTTTGAATTCTTCAAAGATAACTTGGTCCATTTTAGAACCTGTATCTATTAAAGCAGTTGCTAAAATAGTTAGAGAACCACCGTGTTCAATATTTCTAGCTGCACCAAAGAATTTCTTTGGTTTGTGTAAAGCATTTGCTTCTACACCACCAGATAATACTTTACCGCTTGCAGGTGCTACTGTATTATAAGCTCTAGCTAAACGCGTAATAGAATCTAAAAGAATAATTACATCGTGCCCACACTCTACTAATCGTTTTGCTTTTTCTAAAACAATACCTGCTACTCTTACGTGATTTTCTGCTGGTTCATCAAAAGTAGACGCAACGACTTCGGCATTGGTACTCCTTCTCATATCCGTTACCTCTTCCGGTCTTTCGTCTACCAATAAGACAATCATGTATGTCTCTGGATGATTTTTTGTAATGGCGTTTGCTACATCTTTTAATAAGAAAGTTTTACCTGTCTTAGGTTGTGCAACGATTAATCCACGTTGACCTTTACCGATAGGGGTAAACATGTCAATCATTCGATTACCAAAATCTCGACCAGTTGGAGAGGTACTTAACTTAAATTTTTCCGTAGGGAATAATGGTGTTAAATAATCAAAAGGTACTCTGTCTCTTATATCTTGTGGTAAGAGTCCATTGATTCTAGAAACCCTCAGTAAAGCGAAATATTTCTCGCCTTCTTTTGGAGGTCGAATGGCACCTCTGACCGTATCTCCTGTTCTTAAACCAAATAGTTTAATTTGAGATGGAGAAACATAAATATCATCAGGAGAAGTCAAATAATTATAATCTGAAGAACGCAGGAAACCATAACCATCAGGCATCATTTCTAAAATACCTTCTCCTTCAATAATCCCATCTAATTCAATATTGAATTTTGGATTAGTTGAATCTTCTTCAACTGGATCTTCATATTTTCTACGATTATTTCTGCTGCCACGATCTCTATCTCTGCCTCGGTCATTTCGGTCGCCACGATCTCTATCTCTGCCTCTATCGTTTCGGTCATTACGGTCACCTCTACCTCTATCATTTCGGTCGCCGCGATCTCTATCTCTGCCTCTATCGTTTCGGTCATTACGATCTCTATCCCTATCATCTTCACGATCGTCGTCGTCCCTGTCGTCATCGTCCCTGTCGTCGTCCCTGTCGTCGTCGTCGTCATCTTCCTCGTCGTCGTCTCGGTCAGATTTCTTTCTTAATGTTATTTTCTTCTTAGATTGATCATCTTCGGCTTCTTCTTTTGAACGAGTAGTCTTTTTATCCTCATCTTCGGCTTCTGCTTGAGATGCGACTTCTTCGGTTGGTTGAAGTTCTTCTTCTTTTACTTTTTTCGTTACTTTCTTCGTTTTCGTTTTTGTTTTGGGGGCATTTTCTTCAGCACCATTGGCACCTAATGCTTGGGCATCTAAAATCTTGTATATAAGCTCTTGTTTATTTAATCGCTTATACGACTTTAGCTCTAATTGCTCGGCTAGCTCCTTTAATTCAGGTACTAGCATATCATTCAACTGAAGTATATCGTATATCATTATGGTAAGTATAATGTTACTGTTTAAAAATTATGTGTTTCAGATAAAAACAATGTGATATGTGAAATCTTTTATAAAATGGAATTTATTGTGATAGTGGGGGATTTTTCTGGCTCAATGAAATTTCCAGCCACTTTAGGCTAATTTTAGGCTAGATTTTTTTCAAAAGAAAAGAAGTGTGCAAGTCCTCTAGTTTTAAATCTAAATCTAATGAAAATGGAATAAGAGACTAGATATTAGCTTTTAGTAGTCACTAAACTCTTCTCATAGAGCAATCAATCTTAAATCTTTTTAAAAATTGTTGGATTGGAAGAAAAAGAAGGAATTTAGTTTCTGGTACGCTCTGAAAAGAGTATCGAATTGGTAATTAATTCAGAGGTATGAATGATTATCAGCGCAAAAATACATTTATATTTCTAAATTCAATAGTATCTTTGCAAAAAATTCTATAAAAATGTAGTTGCAAAAAGAATACCATTTTTTTGGGAGTTACCTAAATTGGCACTTTTTCACACGATTTTGATTTAAAAAGCAATTTTTTACCTTAAAATCAACCTGATTTGATGTTTTATCAGACAAATTGTCAGTTGTGAATAAGAAACGGGAAGAAACTTATTTGTCATTTTTTTAGTTAATTATGCTAAAATCAGTCAAAATAAAGAATTTTTTTACGCCTATTAAAAGATAAACGCTGTTTTTTATCACAAATTGTAGTGTTTTTCGGTTTTAGGATTTTCTTAAAAAGATAATCCTTTGTTCTTTTGTATTCATTTTAGTATTGACAAATTACCAATAGCAAAATTTATGTTACAAGTAAACTTTATTAGAGAAAATAAGGAGCGTGTTTTAGCAGGTTTGGCAACCAGAAACTATAAAGGAGAGCGTTTAGCAATTGTTGATGAGGTGCTAGCACTAGACGACCGTCGAAAGAGTACGCAAACAGCATTAGATGCGATGCTTGCCAATAATAATAAATTATCCAAAGAAATTGGTGGTTTATATCGACAAGGAAAGCGGGAAGAAGCTGAAGGGCTAAAAGCACAAGTAGAAAGTCAAAAAGGTAAGGTAAAAGAATTGGAAGCGACTATGCGCCAAATTAAAACCGATTTGACTAATGGACTTTTAGAAATCCCAAATGTACCTCATCCAAATGTACCTTCTGGGAATTCGGATGAAGATAATGAAGTGTTTCAAGATTGGGATAAGGAATTATTGGATTTAGGGGAAACGGCTTTGCCACATTGGGAGCTGGGCAAAAAATATAATTTGTTCGATTTTGAATTGGGCGTAAAAATTACAGGGGCTGGTTTTCCATTGTTTAGAGGAAAAGGCGCTCGATTACAAAGAGGTTTAATTAATTTCTTTTTGGATGAAGCGGCTAAAGCTGGATATGAAGAAATTATTCCTCCGCTATTGGTCAATGAAGATTCTGCTAGAGCAACTGGACAACTCCCAGATAAGGAAGGGCAGATGTATCATGCGACAAAAGATAACCTTTATTTAATACCAACTGCCGAAGTACCTGTGACTAATGTGTATCGTGACGTCATAATAAACGAAAAGGATTTTCCTATTAAAATGACGGCACATACGCCTTGCTTCAGAAGAGAGGCAGGATCTTATGGAAAAGATGTAAAAGGATTGAATAGGGTACACCAATTTGATAAGGTAGAAGTGGTACAGATTGTCCATCCTGAAAAGTCTTATGAGGTCTTGAAGGAAATGGTTAAACATGTAGAAAACTTATTAATCAAATTAGAACTTCCTTATAGAGTGCTGACTTTATGTGGTGGCGATTTAGGATTTACTTCTGCGTTGACTTATGATTTTGAAGTGTATTCTGCGGCGCAGAAAAGATGGCTAGAAGTAAGTTCAGTATCTAATTTTGAGACCTTTCAAAGCAATCGACTAAAAGTTCGATTTAAAGGAGCGAATAAAAAGACACAATTAGCACATACTTTAAATGGAAGTGCTTTGGCTTTAGCCAGAATTGTAGCAGCGCTATTGGAAAACAATCAAACGGAGGAAGGAATTAAATTACCAGCGGCCTTACACCGTTATGTAGGAATGGAAGTGATTGACTAATTTTTATCCCTAATTCCGTTAGCTTAGTCGATTTTTTAGAACTTCTATAGTAGGCTTATTGTTTAATGATTAGAAGTTAGTTAATATAATTTTCAGATTTTAGTGGGTTAACATTCAATAGCTAAATCTATTTTAAACCCATTAATTCAGCATTAAAAACTTATTTTTTAACAAAAAAATTAAAACATTGATACTATACGGTTTATTCGGGATAAGCATGGTTTTTGGTCTAATTGGTAAATTTGTTAGCGGCAAGCTACAAAAGAAATTTGCCCAGTATTCACAAATGCCGACTAGTTCTGGCATGAGTGGTAGAGAAGTGGCCCAAGAAATGCTGCTATACTATAATATAAATGATGTAGAAATCACACAAGGAAGAGGGCGGTTAACGGATCATTATAATCCGAAAACTAGAGTGGTTAGTTTGAGCCCAGATGTCTATAATGGCAAAACTGTTGCAGCAGCAGCCGTTGCTGCGCACGAAGTAGGGCATGCAGTACAACATGCGGAATCTTATGCCATGTTACAATTTAGATCTGCTATTGTTCCTTTGGTACAGATATCTTCTAAAGCTCAGCAATTTATTTTTGGAATGGGTTTTATGTTTGCCGCTGCTTTAAATAACCCTTACGTATTATTAGGTGCGGTCGTTATTTTTGCCATAACTGCACTTTTTAGTGTTGTTACTTTACCCGTTGAATTCGATGCAAGTAATCGGGCTTTGAATTGGTTAGAAAATACAGGCATTACTAGAGGAAGAGAACATGATGGCGCAAAGGATGCCCTTAAATGGGCGGCAATGACTTATGTTGTTGGTGCATTGGCCGCTATTGCGCAATTACTTTATATCTTAATGATATTTATGAATTCAAGAGATAGAAACTAATATTATATAGAATAGAAATTAGAGACCGTTTCATTGAGCGCATAGAGAAAAGGAGGTGACCCATTTTTATTTTGATAAATGGTTAATGCTATAAAAAGGGATTATCTTACGATAAAGTAGGGTAATCCCTTTTTTCGTTGTTAAAAAAGATGTCTATTTTTGTGTGAAAATATCAATAGATTTAATTTATAATAATGGTATCTTGTTCTAATTATTAGCAGTCGATAATAGTTGACATCTGATACCTTACACCTTAGCACAAATTGAGTCAACTACTATTTCATCCTGTTTTAGCGGAGGCAACTTTTGCGACAGTTATTATTCCGATCGCTGTTCCTAAAACCTATACTTATGTTGTTCCTGATGAACTAGCAACCGACTTAGCATTCGGCATGCGGGTAGAAGTGCAATTTGGGAAGAGTAAATTATACGCAGGCTTAGTCGTTGATATTCATACCAACCAACCTAAAGATTATACTCCAAAACCTATTTTTTCTATTATTGATACTCAACCCATTATCAGCCCAACCCAATATAAATTATGGCAGTGGATAGCTGAGTATTATTGTTGTACGATTGGGCAAGTAATGAATGCGGCGTTGCCAGCAGGATTAAAATTGAATAGTGAGACGACCATTACTTTGAGCCCTGTTTTTGATGATAATTTTGAAGTACTTAATGATAAAGAATATTTAATTGCTGAAGCCCTAACGATTCAAAGTGAATTAAAAATAGAGGATGTTCAAGCTATTTTAAATCAAAAGACAATTTATCCAGTTATTAATAAATTACTGGAAAAGCGAGTTATTTATTTAAAAGAAACGCTTAAAGAAAAATATAAACCTAAAAAAATTGCTTGTGTCCGTTTAAAAGAACCCTACCAATCTGACCGAGAACAATTGCAAATAGCTTTTGATAAAGTTAGTAGAGCTGAACGACAAATGGAAGCTTTAATGGCTTATTTGCAAATAGAAAAAGGGCAAGAATTCGTCCGTAAGCAAGATATCTATAAGAAGGCGAATGTCGATTCGACTGTTTTAAAGGCTATTGCCAAAAAAGGAATTTTTGAATTATACGATAAGGAAGTAAGTCGTTTGGGAACTTATGAAGAAGAACTATTAGAAACACCTAATTTATCAACTCAACAAGAACGGGCATTATCCGAGATAAAGTCAATTTTTAATACGAAGAATGTCGCTTTATTACATGGTGTAACAGGAAGCGGAAAGACTAGGGTTTATGTAGAGTTGATTAAAGACGTCATTGAAAAAGGAGGGCAAGTACTTTATTTGATACCAGAAATTGCGCTGACTACGCAGATTATTATGCGGCTTGAAAAGATTTTTGGTGACCAAATTAATGTTTATAATTCTAGAATTAATGATAACCAACGAGTAGAAGTTTGGAAGGAGGTAAAAACAGGCATGCCTTTGGTTTTGGGTGCTCGGTCGGCAATGTTTCTGCCTTATAGCAATTTGCAGTTAGTGATTGTGGATGAAGAGCATGATCCTTCTTATAAACAAAATAATCCTGCGCCAAGGTATAATGCTAGAGATACCGCTGTATATATGGCATATATTCATGGGGCAAAAATTCTTCTAGGAACAGCAACACCTTCTATAGAAACTTACCAGAATGCTACGACTGGAAAGTATGGCTTAGTCGAAATGTCCGAAAGATTTGGTGGCGTAAAAATGCCCGAAGTTGTATTAGTAGATAAGCGAGATGAATACAAGAAAAAGAAGATGAAAGGCTTATTTACTTCTGTTTTAATTGATGCGCTTGCTTTGGCATTTGAACGAGGAGAACAAGCTATTTTATTTCAGAATCGAAGAGGGTACTCCCCTGCTTTACGCTGTGTAACTTGCGGTTGGCATCAAGAATGTGTGAATTGTGATGTGAGTTTGACTTATCATAAATTCACCAATGATTTGAGGTGTCATTATTGTGGACATAGCGAATCTATTCCGAAAACTTGTCCTGCTTGTGGAAGTATAGAATTGCAGATGACGGGTTTTGGCACACAAAAAATAGAAGATGAAATGAAAATTTATTTGCCTGATGCTAAGATTGGGCGAATGGATTTTGATACGGTTCGAACAAAAAATGCCCACGCAAAAATCATCAATGATTTTGAAGAAAAACGCTTAGACATTTTAGTAGGCACACAAATGGTCACGAAAGGATTGGATTTTGATAATGTAGGAGTAGTAGGCGTTTTAAGCTCAGACCATTTATTACAGTTTCCTGATTTTAGAGCAAGTGAAAGAGGCTACCAATTGATGACGCAAGTGAGTGGGCGTGCAGGCCGAAAAAAGAAACAAGGACTAGTAATTATTCAATCCTATGACATAGACCACCCAGTTTTAAAGGAAGTGGTCAATAACGATTTTAAAGGTTTTTTTAGAAGAGAGATTCTTGAAAGAGATGATTTTATGTATCCTCCGTTTTATCGTTTAATTCAAATTACGCTTAAACATAAGAAGCCACAAACTGTTAATGAAGCGGGCTACTTTTATGTGAAATTCCTAAAAGATAAATTGGGGAATATGGTTATTGGCCCCGCCGTTCCTTCTATTCCAAGAGTCCGGAATTATTATCTATTAGACGTAATGATAAAATTAGGACGTAACAGTAAGCAGATTCAACAAGTAAAAAATACCGTATTGGCGGCGAATCAGATGCTGGGGCAGAAAGAAGGCTATACGTCTGTTCGGATTAATGTGGATGTGGATCCGTATTAATTCTACTAACTTAAGCCTTATTGCCTGAGCAATTTAACGTTATACTGCTTAGGCAAGAATATCTAAGCTACGAAAGAAATACTATTATATAAAATATATTTAGAGACTATAATGACCGAAACAAAATTACCTGGCAACACCAGCCTACCAAGTTCTCCCGAAGCGCTACAAGCCTTAATCAATGCCGATAAAGGCACGTATAAATACTCCATAGAAGACTTCTTTAAAAACCCAGAAAAAACAGGTTATCAATTATCACCTGATGGGAATTACTTTTCTTTTCTAGCGCCTTATGAAAGGCGCATGAATATTTTTATTCAAAAAATTGGAGAAGAACAAGCAACGCAAATTACCCATGATACAGATAGAAATATTGGAGGCTATTTTTGGAAAGGCAATAATCGAATTGTTTATGTGAAAGATAGTGGAGGGGATGAAAATTTCAAATTATTTGCGGTAGATAAAGATGGGCAGAATGCGAGGGATTTAACGCCTTTTGACCAAGTAAAAATTGAACTGATTGATAATCTGAAAGACCAAGATGACCAGATTATCATTGGGATGAATAAGAATAATCCAATGTTGTTTGAGCCTTATCGAATTAATATTCAGACAGGCGATTATCAACAGATTGCTAGTAATAATAATCCTGCTGAACCGATTACGCAATGGATGACTGACCATGATGGAAAATTGCGTCTTGCTATTCAAATGATAGATGGCATTAATCAAAAAGTTATTTACCGAGCGGATGAAGCAGCTGATTTTCAAGAAGTATTTACTACTAATTTTAAAGTAAGCTTCCAGCCACTCTTTTTTGAGTTTGACAATCAAAACATTGTTTTTGTTTCTTCCAATGTTGGGCGAGAT
>CALFWI010000210.1 GCA_937928615.1 uncultured Saprospiraceae bacterium
ATACCTAAATGCGGTTGATTCCCATTTGCTTTTAGCGCTGCAATTTCTTCTAATGTTTGATAATAATCAATTCCCATTAAAATAGATCGCTTAATAACGGTTCCCTCTTCTACCCTACTTCTAATACCAATCACAGACTGTTCGATAGTCGCTTCGTGAATAATACAACCTCCAGTAAAAATCACATTATCAAATAATGTTTTCCTCATTTTGGAAGGAGGTAAAATCCGAGCCCTTGTATAAACCTTATCAGTATTACTAAAAAGATTAAAGGCAGGAATATTCTCTGTTAATTCTAAATTCGCTTCCATAAAAGAAGCAATGGTTCCAATATCTGTCCAATAGCCTCCAAAAGCATAAGAAGCCACTTTATAAGTCGAATTAATAGCATTTGGGATAATTTCCTTACCAAAATCATTGGCATCTGGATAATCTGCAAACATCTTGAGTAAGACCTCTTTATTAAATAGGTAAATCCCCATGGATGCCAAATAATTTTTATCCTGCTTGGCATATTCGTCCGCTACGGGAGAGGTCCATTTCGGTAATAAGTCAGTACTAGGCTTTTCAATAAATGTATTGATAGCCCCCTTTTCATCTACTTTCATAATACCAAAACCTGGAGCGTCTTTGGCATTTACGGGAATAGTCGCAATAGAAATATCTGCTCCTTTCTCAATATGTTCCGCCAATAAAGCTTGATAATCCATCTGATATAATTGGTCACCAGATAAAATTAAAACATGCTCGTATTTATGGTTAACTAAATGCTTCATACTCTGTCTCACGGCATCGGCTGTTCCTTGAAACCAATTCATATTAGAACGAGTTTGTTCAGCTGCCAACACATCCACAAAACCATTATTAAAATGGTCGAATCCATAGGTATTCTTGATGTGTTTGTTTAAAGAGGCCGAGTTAAACTGAGTCAAGACGTACATTCTTCGTACGCCAGAATTCAAGCAATTAGAAATAGGAATATCAATTAAACGATATTTTCCTGCTAAAGGAACAGCAGGTTTAGAACGATTTTCTGTCAATGGATAAAGTCGGGTGCCAGCACCTCCGCCAAGAATTAGGGCAATCATAAGCAGGTTCAGTTAAGATTTGGTGGAAATAATATTTTTTGCAAAGATAAGTGTTTTTATAAACACTTAGTGTAATCTATACACTAAGATTTTATTTTTTTTATAAGCATTGGAAATCAAAGCATCAATAATTAACACATTCCTTCAATGCTATATTCGGCGCTAAGTGATTTCATTTGGTCGGATAGTATTAGGGAATTTCAATTCCCTGTAATTTTCGCTGAACTGAAGTTCACCTATATTTTTTTGATCAAATGAAATCATCTAGCACCCTATATTTTATCAAAAACAAAAAATGTTCAAGTTCTTTTTTTTGTAAAAAATGTTTTAAAAGATGTAATTTAGCCGCTTCATACTATAATTTACAAAACCTACCTAAAATGAAACAGGCAACTGCGCTTACTTTATTAAAATCAGGCAAAAACGTCTTTCTTACAGGGTCAGCTGGAGCGGGTAAAACTTATGTCATCAATCAATACATTCAGTATCTACGAGAAAGGAATGTTCCTGTTGCAGTAACTGCTTCGACAGGTATTGCCGCAACCCATATGAATGGAATGACCATTCACGCATGGGCTGGCATTGGCATTAAAGATGCTTTGACGAGTAGTGATTTACAGAACATGAAAGCCAAGAAGTATTTAAAAGACAAATTAGAAAATGCCAAAGTGCTAATCATTGACGAAATTTCAATGCTCCATAAAAAGCAATTAGAATTAGTCAATACGGTCTTAAAATTCTTTAAAAACCCTGGTTTACCGTTTGGTGGTGTGCAAGTTATTTTTTCAGGAGACTTTTTTCAATTACCTCCAGTAGGCAATTCTTCCGAAACCCCCAGAGATAAATTTGCTTTTATGGCAAAAGCTTGGGTCGAAGCACAATTAGCTGTTTGCTATTTAACGGAGCAACATCGACAAGAAGACAATGAGTTAAATACTATTTTAAATGAAATTCGGAATGGGCAAGTTTCGGATACCTCCATTGCTTTATTACAAGCTGCTAGTCAAACCGTATTAACAACGACCGAAGAACCACCAAAATTATATAGTCATAACCGAGATGTCTCCTTGCTAAATATTACCAAATTGCGGGACTTGAATGGTATTAGTAAACTGTATCAAGCAAGGACAAAAGGCAATCCCAAATTATTAGAAGTTTTAAAAAAGTCTGTTAGAGCTGAAGCACAATTAGAATTAAAAAAAGGCGCAAAAGTAATGTTTGTAAAAAATAATTACGAAGCAGGTTATATTAATGGCACTTTAGGCGAAGTAGTAGATTATTCAGCAGAAAAACTCCCTATTGTCAAATTAACCGACGGTACGCAAATGACCGTAGTACAAGATGAATGGGCCATAGAGGATGATAAAGGTAGTGCCTTAGCTTCCTTTTCTCAATTACCGCTTCGATTAGCTTGGGCAATTACCATCCATAAAAGTCAAGGAATGACTTTAGAAGCAGCTGAAATAGATTTGAGCAAAAGCTTTGAGAAAGGACAAGGCTATGTCGCTTTATCTCGATTGAAAAGCTTGAAAGGACTTAAATTAATAGGTTTCAATCAAACAGCTTTAGCCGTTGATAATTTAGCTTTTAGAGCGGATAAACGATTTCAAGAATTATCAGCAGAAGCAGAAAATCGGTTTCAACAAGTAGACTTAGAAAAAAAGGCACTTGCTTTTATCGAACATTGTGGTGGTTTAACCAATCCCAAAGACATCAAACGTTTTAAAAACAAAAAGAAGGAAAAAAAATTACCTAAACAGTCAACTTTTACCATTACCAAAGATTATATTTTAAAAGGTTTGACTATTGAGGAGATTGCAGACGAAAGAGGCTTATCTGAAGGAACTATTATGGGGCATTTTGAAAAAATTAAAACCATTTATCCAGAAGTAGATATTTCAACCTATAAACCAGAACAAGCTTTATTTCGGCGGGTCCAAATTGCACATACACAAATATTGGCAACTAATGACCCCGACCAAGTCCGAGAAGATGGTTCTGTTAGTTTAAAAGCACTTTTTGATAATATGAATCAAGAAGTTTCTTATGCGGAGATTAAATTGGCGATGGTTTTTATTTAAGGTTTAGTAAAAATCAAGTAAAATGAAAAAGCTCACAGAGTATTTACAACATACATTATATAGCACGGCTCAGAGAGCAGTGTTACATTAACATTAAATATGATGACAACTACCATACAACCCGAATTATTCCAATTCTTAAAAGACCTAACCGAAAATAATAACCGAGCGTGGTTTGCCGAACATAAACCTCGATTTCAGGAGTTAGATAAAGGCATCAAAGCGTTTGGGCAAGCATTAGAAGCAAAGATGAATGAGCACGATGTCGTAGAAAATGTAAAAATCTATCGCATCTATAGAGATGTGCGTTTTTCTAAAAACAAGTTACCTTATAAAACCAATCGAGGGGGCGCTTTTACTAGAGCGACTAAATTACGGCGTGGAGGCTACTATTTTCATTTAGAACCAGGGAATTCTTTTATTGCGGGTGGGTTTTGGGGCCCCAATAAAGAAGACTTAAAAAGAATTCGAGTAGAAATAGCCGCAGATGCACAGGAATTAAGAAACATTATCGCGCAACCACTTTTCGTGGAAACTTTTGGAGAATTGAAAGGGCAACAACTCAAAACAGCGCCAAGAGATTATCCTAAAGACCATCCCAACATTGATTTATTGCGGTATAAACAATATTTATTAATTCAGAATTTTTCAGATAAAGAAGTTTTGGCAACTGATTTTTTAGGTCAATTAAATCAATCTTTTGCCAATATGCGCCCTTTTTTAGATTACATGTCTGATGTATTGACTACGGATGAAAATGGGGTTCCAATTGTGTGAATTTAGGTATTACTAAAGT